>JAOZNZ010000142.1 GCA_029933535.1 bacterium
TTCGAATTTTCTTCTTCGTAATTTCCACTGCCGCTCTGTTGACTTTATCAGCAACTGCCGCAATCCAAAACAACGATTTTGAAACAGGGAATTATAATGATTGGACCAAAACCGGGACTGCATGGGGAAATCATCCTACAAATACTGACATGGGTGTTGGAATAGCAGGTTGGAACGGTAATTACTGTGCCTTAAGCCGAATTAATGGAGAGCCGGAAATCGGAACTCTGCAATCAGATAATTTTATTCTCCCTTCCGGTGCAAGCGTGGATTTTCTTATCGGTGGATGGCGGTCGGTAAATGTTCCGGCTGAATCTAACTGGAACTATGTTGTTTTGTGCCGCGCTTCGGATGACGCTGAACTCGACAGAGTTTACGCGCCAAACGTGACTCCCAATATGGTTGCAAGAAAACTTTTCCCGGGAACTACTAATGAATTAGAGGTGTATGTTAAAGCTGTTGACGATGCTTCAGGTGCCGGTTTTGCATGGATGGATGTTGACGATTTCAAAATTGTTGAAGCGCCTGACCCAAATAATCGTTTCGATTTCGAAGCAGGGACTTATACTAACTGGGTAACAACAGGAACTGCCTGGGGAGGCGTACCGGTTACTACAAATTATCTGCCCTGGTTTTTTGAGAATATAGGCTTGCACGGTAGTTATTACGCAAATTCCATTTTAGGCGGAGAAACGGCTGTCGGAACTCTGCGTACTATCAATTTTACTTATCAGTCAAACACACTTATTCGATTCAAAATTGCCGGATGGTCGTCTTCGGGTGCGGGCAGTAGCGGAGGCGCTTACAACTATATTTCTTTAAGGCGCGCGTCGGATAATTTTGTTTATACAAATATTTTCACGCCAAATCAAACTTCGCCGATGATAACAAAAGAGTTCAATTTTGAATCCGCTTACGGTGAAGACGTTTATATTGAAGTTGTAGACAACTGTACAAGCGGTGGCTATGCCTGGCTTGCTGTTGACTATTTCGAAACTCTACCGACTTATAGCGGACTTTACGGTGTCAATAAATCAGGATCCGAACAAAGATCTTGCAACACTATGCCTTTTTTCGTATGGCCGAATCATGACTCGTTTGTTTCGATAAATGCAACGGCTGATACAATTCATTTTCTCGGAATGATAAACGAAGGTTATGACATGGGGTGCCAGCATTGGGGCGCACACCCTGAAAATAATAATCCTCGAACTGATTTACTTTATATCGGAAATAATCTTGGAACTTTACGAATAAATTACAGCGATTCTTCTTCAGATTCTATTCCGCTTATTTTCGGAGCTACTGTCTGGTCATTTGAACAATGGGGACTTCGTAACGCGAAAGAACCTTTTCTTTCGCGTCCTGATTGCGCAGCTATTTTAAGCAACTGTTTTAAATTAAAAGAGGATGACAGAAATTTAAATACATTAGATGCGCGTGCTTATTTTTTCCTGTCGGTTAAGCCGCAACCAAAAACGATAAGCAGTATTTCCGTTACTGATACTTCTCCTCTTGGCAGGCCGCTGCTTTCTGGAATTACTCTTGATAATCCTTCGCCTTTAACCGGTTTAACATCTTTAGGACCGAAATATGTAACGCAGTCAGATCGCGATTTTGTTCTCGAATCTGACAATCTTGGAGATTGGTCAGCGCCGATTACTGCTCTTGCAGAAAGACTATATACTCATGATTATGATTTGCCGGCAACTGTAGAAATGGTAGATTATCCCGCTGATTTAGACGCTGCTAAAATTTTGTTTCAGGCAGATACTCCCGCGAAAAATTTCGCTGATATGCTTTCATGTATTTGGATGGCAAACATTATTGCTATAGATGAAAAATTTTATGCAGAAAATGGCGAGTTCCATGAATCAGGAATAGCTTATCCCCATTACGGAAGTTATTCCGGTATCGGCTCTTGGGCGCCGCTCGGAGTTTATTACGGCGGAATTTTCGGAAGATGCTCAGACCATTTCGCATCTCTTGCTCTTAGGTGCATTGACAATCTTGAGCGTGTTACTAATTATGTTAATTATTGCGACAAACGGTTATACTATTTTCGCAGTGATCATGATCCGGCAAATGGACCTCCGAACCCTTATCACGATATTACTCAATACCCAACCAGCGCTCCGCCGCATTGGTCGTTTGTGATAAGCGCTCCGGGCAATATGCCGCGAGGTGAACAGATAAATGCAATTTTCGGCGATGAAGAAATGGATGGCCATGGCGCAACATGTGTGGGCAGGTGGCTTGCATGGCGGCATCTTGGTGCGCCAACCGGTGGATGGTTTACTACTCCGCGCGATGATGTTTATGGTAAAAGTCCCTGGCAGTCAACTATTGATTCTACTGAATTTATCTGCTGGCTTATGGATTATTATCCTTCCAGAGATACTGTCTATTGCGAAGGAGAAACGACCGGCTGGACAGGAGGATTTGAACCATATCCAACGTACCTGTGTATGACCGCTTTAAAATGTTCGGCGGAAATGGCTGACGCGATGGGGGACTCGGCTAACGCCGCGCATTGGCGCTCGTATGCCGAAAGAATTCACCATGGCCTGACTAACGAACTAACTGTAACACACGCCGGCAAACCAGCGTGGCAAAAGCGTGCTAATACCATTTATCCAAGTTATCAGGACACTCTTGTTCAGGCATGGTTCTCTTTTTATTATGACGGGCTTGACCCGAATGTTTTATACACCAATTTAACGGAAATATCAAGAAATACTTTTGACAGGCAAATTAATCAACCGTGGAATCATAAACAAGTTCTAGGCATGGGGTACGGCCAGGGATGGCTTGCAAAAGCCGCGCTTATTCTTGATGAAATGGATGACGCGGGAATTTTACTCACTAATCTCGCGAAATATTCTTACGATAAAAATATGAATTATGTCGATGAAGCGCGTGGAATTGACTGGCGGCTTTATCAATGGATTATTCCCGAAGGCGCGAACATTTTGCCCGACGGAAGCTGGTACAGAATAAGCGATCTCGGCAACGGCGCAAATCAGGGAATAGCTTTGCATGCACTCGAACTTTGTGCGGGAATTGACGACACTCATCCGGAAAATTTCAAAATTTTACCGAGAGTTCCGGCACCGTTAACAGGAATAATAGTCAGTAATTTCCCGGCTCTTATTCCAGTCACGGGCCACGGGCTACGGGCCACGGACCACGGTTCCCTAACAAGAGCTAAAATAAACTATTCCTACACTCGTTATCCACCTGCTTTTTCTTTAACAAGCGAGAAAACTTTACCAACACTTTCTGTTCGCCTTGGCCCATATACCGAATCAGAAGCAACAACTATTTCGGGAACATTGCTTTTACCGCCTGGTTCTACACAACGAACAGAAACTTCCGGTGAATACAATTCCGGTGATGCTTACTGGATTTGGGTGGAAGGAATGACTAATGTTGATTCCGTATCTATTCCGATACCCGAGCCAGGGATGGTATTCAGTGTTCAGTGTTTAGTATTCAGTGTTATTTTCGCTTTGCGAAAATAAATTGTCCATTAGGTCTATTGTGTCCATCGTGTCCATTAGGTCCATTAGGTCCACTAATAAACAAAGATTAAAAATTATGATGAAATTTTACTACTTATTTTTTGCAGTGTTCATTTTCTGCACAAGCATTCACGGGAAATCTTCTGAGGATAAATATTACGGAATTCCTTTGTCATCACCGCTTGGAACATTCGGTGTTCTTAATAATATAGGCAATGTTCAATGTCCAACTCATCTCACCTCACTCACTGGTGGAGAAACTGCAACCGGCAGCATCATATCAAAAGAATTTAAAGTTGAAGTTCCTGTAATAAAACTTCTCGTCAGGGGATGGAATGGGAAAAAAGGAGATAGAAATCTAAACAGATTCGAACTTGTTGACGCGAAAACCGGAAAAATTATTAGAACTGCAAAACCTCCGCAAACAACTTCTACACCTAAATGGATTGAGTGGGATGTAAAAAATCTGAAAGATAAAAATGTGAAAATCAGAATAATCGATGGCGACCCAAACAAAGCTTATGCATGGCTGGGAATTGATAGAATAGATGCCGGACCTGATATGCGAATAAATTTCAATGCTGATCCGGAATTGAAAAACTGGGAAATAAAAACTGAAAACAATGAACCGAAAAGTTTGAGCTATTTTGGTGTGCCGTATCTTATTAATTCAGGACTAACGTTCAAACAGAACGACACAAGAAAAATTGAACTTGGTTTCAAAGCTAAAAAAATTCTTCTGTTTGGTATGACTTTTACACCTGACATCGGAACTCCTTTATGGCATTACGCGCCGAGTTATTTTATGCGATATTTAATTGGTGACGAATTGGGGCGAATAAAAATTAATTATGCTGATGGAACAAGTGAAGATTATCCACTTGTTCTTGGAGAGAATTTGTGGTGGGGTCAAAGATTTTATAATTATCCTAAACCTTTTGATTCAAACAAAGAGAAAATTAAAATTCTTGAAGATTCACTTTATTTGTTCCCCGCAAAACCTGTGCAAGGAGGCTTTCGTATTGGAGTTATTCAACCGAAAAACGTAAAAATTACGTCTATCGAATTTACCGACCGGAAAGAAAAATTTGGTGTTCCGATTATAAATGCGATAACTGTGCTGGCTGAAAATAATATTAAAAAAGGTAAATTATTTTCAAATGTTAAACCTGCAAAAGAAGTGATAACTTTTATTGAAAATTCCGTAATGAAACCTACGGGAGTTTGTGAAGATGATAAAAAACGGCGATTGAAAAACATTAAAAACGCAATGTACACTACGGAAGAGAATTTCCCTAAAAGTGTTCCGGTTTCAAAACCAAAAAATTATCGCGGACCTGATGTGAAATTTGAAGGGAGTGTTTACGCGCAGATTCTTGCGAATATTTTTTATCATAATTTGGCTGATATGGATGAAAAAGCGGATGAAGAAACAGGAATGTTCAGAGAATCAACAAAGAATTCCGCAAATTTTGGCGGGTATCAGGGGTTCGGTACTTACAAAGAAGGTATTTCGCCTTATTGGAACGATGTATGGTCTAGAGGGGTCGGACGTGAAGTACAGGAATATCTTGCGTTCGGCTTTTATGAAAAAACTAAAAAATGCGTGGATTACTGTTTCAGGCAGGCGAGAGTTTGGGATGATAAGAAAGATGAACTGAAAGTTAAAGGGGTAAGTCTGCCAGGGCATTGGTGCAGAAATATTGCAAGACCGATTGTCGGTAAAAATGCCGGGGCGTTTGAAAATGACGGCCACGGAATGATTATGCTTACCGTTCACAGTTTATGGCGGAAAATGCCGAAAAAAGAAAAAGATAAATGGCTTAAAGAAAGATGGGATGACGTTAAAATGGCCGCAAATTGGATTGAATGGCAATTTGAAAATCCTGAAATTTCAGGCGCTACAAATGATGTCCTTCAAACTGACAGCGAGGCTAACTTTTCTATATTTACAGGAATAGGTTATGGCTACACTATTTATGCTGATTATCCGTGTATGGAAGGATTACTTGGATTCGCGGAAATGGCGGAATCGATTGGTAAAAATAAAGAGGCGGAAAAATGGCGTGCACGTGCTGAAAAAATGAAGAAGGGGATGGAAAAAAATTACATTGAAAGAATCGGGAATAAACCGCCGATGTGGACAAGAAAAGATGCCGGCTGGGTTTATTTGAGTTCCCATCTTGCACCACTTATTTTTCTTTCCGACAGACGCGGATTTAAACCTGAAGATGATGACCCTGAATGGCGGGAAATTAATCGCGTGACCTATAAAAGAAAAGTTGACAAATGGAGCGGTAAAGCACCAATGAATGATGATGAATGGTGGTGGTATTTGCCTGAAGAAAATAAATACCGAAACCACAAGGAACTCTATTTTCCCGAACATGGAAATTTTACTGTTGCCATGGGTTATGGACAGGGATTTATGACACAGGCGGCTTTGCTTCTTGATGAAATGAAAGATGCAGAAGCGATGCTTGATTTTACGGCTAAAGCAACTTATTACGCCGGCTACAAAAGTTATATCGTTCCCGAAGGCGTTGAAACAAGTCCAGACGGTAAATCCTGGTTCAGAACAGGTGACCTGGGCAACGGGTTTCAGCAGGCATCGATTATGAAAGTTATTCGATTAGTTATCGGAGTTGATGACACGAATCCGAAAGAGTTGACGCTTATACCGAGAATACCAAAAAGCTGGAAAGGAATGAGCGTGGATAAATTCCCGGCGTGGATTGAATCAGGGAACGAAGGAGTTAAAAGAATTGATTTAAGATTTCAATATGAACTAGTGTCCTGCAATGCAAAATGTAAAAACAAAGCGAGATTTAAACTTGAAGCAAACGATATTTTGCCTGCAACATTTTTAAGGCTCGGTCCTTTTGACAGTGGGATTAGTAAAAATTTAAAAGTACTGCTTAACGGCAAAGAAATAAAATCTGAAGTAACAAAAAGCGGTGACTCGAACTGGATAAGAGTAAAAATTCCGAAAGGTTTAAAATGGTTTGAGGTTGCGGTGAATTGGACGAATTATTAGAAATATCAACCCATGATTTTAATCGTGGGGAAAGAAATAACAAAGCAAATTGAACCGTTTAAACGGTTTATTTATCAATTTGATTACTGTGTTACATTGCCAGATTCAAAATGTTGATTACATCTTCCTCATTGAGTTCTTTAAAATTCCCGAGTAAACCGTTTTGCGTACATTTTTTTGCCATTTCAGAAAATCGACTTTGGTCAATATTGACCTGGCCAAAATGCGTTGGCAATCCGATTTGATCAAAAAATGCTTTCAATTTGTTGATTCCCTGTAAAGCAATAGCTTCCACAGATTGGGATGAATCATGTACGCCAAATACCTGCTCAGCAAAAGCCGCAAAGCGGGCTGGAGCATCGCTGTAAACGTATAACATCCAAGCCGGCATTACAATGGATAAACCTGTTCCGTGCGGAATATCATAAATAGCACTTAATTCATGTTCGATATCATGCGATGCCCAATCCCCAACGCCGATAGCAGTAAGTTCTTTTGGCAATGAAAGTGTCAGTTCAGGATTTAAAATGGCGAACTTAGGACGCATGGATTCGGATTGTACAGGCCGTTTATACAAACCGTTTTCATTGGTGATAACTGCACCATTACTTGCTTCACTTCCGGCAGCAGGATAGGTTAGAATTGCTCCGGTGGGCACAATTTTTCCAACAGGTTCTCCGGAAAATAAATCCCATACATCACCTTCATAATGAACACTGCGGCAATAGCTTTTGCTGTGTCAATAGCACTGCCACCGCCAATGGCTAATATAAATCCCAATTGATTTTCTCTAACAATCCGGATGCCCCGGCGAACTAAGCTCAAACTCGGATTAGTTTTAATTCCGGGCAGTTCGAAGTGGACGATGTTTTCATTTTCCAATGATTTAACAACGGTATCATATAACCCGTTTTTTTCTTCATAACTTTTACAGGATATGGTTAAAACCACGGTTTTGATGCCGTTGAAATCGGTGTAAACCTGACAGGGGATAGTTTCACCACTTTCTAATGTCGCCAGTACATCGAAATCATTACTTTCCAACGTTTCGGTTGCGAGAGGAATATGCACAGGTTCATTTGTGCGTTCGATCCCTATAGTTTCTTTTATTAGAATTTGTAATTTCATTGCAATTAATTTAATTATATTTCATTTCACTACCATCCCACAGGTTGAAATCCAGCGGTTAAACCAACGATAAACACTACGTGTTACATTCAATTTTTCAAAAAGCAATATTTGGTTTTTAATTACTTTGTTAATATTTCCTTTGATAATAGATAAGCCTCTTATGTAAGCCATTTCGTTTGCAAAAA
>JAOZNZ010000754.1 GCA_029933535.1 bacterium
GGCTGTCGCCGGGATAATATTTATTGTCGCCGTAATATTTCATAATGTTATTCTTCCGCCAACTCCTCTTATGGCGCAGGATGCGCCTTTAGTCAGCGAAGTTTTATCGAGGCAAAGAACTGAAAGCAGCGAAAATGTTTTTTGGAATACCGCAGGTTATCTTGGTAGCGGTGGGGGAACTCTGTCAGGCAAATCGTCAGGATTCAGGATTGATTTAGCTTCGTTAAAAAGGTTTGTACCTACAACTTTGGTAAGCACTTTCAATTTTCCATTTGCGGTTTTTGTAGTTGGGCTCGCATTTTATCTTTTTGCTCTTTCACTTGATTTAAAACCGTTAGCTGCTTTTACAGGTGCCGCATCAATCATGCTCGCAGGTCATTTTATTTCCTGTGTTTATTCCGGACATACCGGGAAGTTTTTTATGCTTGCATATTTATGTCTCGCGCTATGGCTTCTCACAGCGGGAATTCGCAAGAGAAGTATTTTGTGTCTGCTTTGGTCGGGTATTTGCGGTGGTTTGGGTGTTAGTAACGCATTAGATGTAGGTTTTATAGTTATAATCTTTTTTGCTTTATGGATGGTTTTCCTTATCTATCAAACCAGAAGCAAAAAAATGTGGCTCAAATTATATACAGGACTTGTAATCGCTTGTGCTGCAGGACTGTTGTACAGTGCCTCAACTATTTACAGCTTAGCAGGGCTTTCAAAAAGCGAATCAGGTTCTGCTGTAGCGAAAGATAATCGTACGGAAGCTGAGAAATGGAATTGGGCAACTCAATGGTCATTACCAAAGATTGAAACTATTACATTTGTTATGCCGGGATTTTTCGGTTTCGGATTACCGGATTCGCCTTACTGGGGATCAATCGGCAGTGACGCTCGCTGGGAGGCGCAGCACATAGGATTCCCGAGGTTTTCAATGAGCACACAAAACATGGGTATAGTAGTTATTGCGTTAATTTTATTAGCGATAATCACAGCATCGAATCTTAACAAGTGTTCCAGAAATGTGATTTATTTTTGGGTTGTGACAATGATTCTTGCTTTGCTTTTTTCCTATGGAAGGTATTTCGATGTTGGTGGAGCTTCGGCAGGCGGTTTTGGACCGTACCGTATATTTTACTGGTTACCGAAAATGGATTCCATGAGGAATCCTGTGAAATTTCTTTATCCATTTATGATTTCGATATCGATTCTCGCGGCATTTGGAATGAATTATATAATTTCAGACAGTAAAAGTGGTCGAGTGGTCGAGTGGTGAGTGGTCGAGTAGTCGAGTGGTGAGTGGTCGAGTGGTGAGTGGTGAGTGGTGAGTGGTGAGTAGTGAGTAGTGAGTGGTGAGTGTGCGCCTTTGGCGCGGTGAGTGGTGAGTAGTTTCATGGAATAATTATGGTGTAATTATGGCTGGAAATAATGTGACATATGAACAAAACTTTGAACGACTTGAGTGTTGGAAAGCATGTCGGGAACTTAGGCTTTTCGTTGTAAAAAAAGTTGTTCCAGTGTTACCCGCAGAAGAACGGTATAGATTAACTGATCAACTTATTCGGGCTGCAAGATCTACAACCGCTAACATAGCAGAAGGCGATGGTCGCTATCATTATTTGGACAATTCCAAGTTCTGTCGTATTTCTCGCGGTTCTTGTAAAGAAGTACTTGATCACATGATAACAGCAAATGACGAAGGTCTTATTACTGATAATATGCTCCTGGATGGTCGTCTTTTGGTTGAGCGTTCTGTAAAACTGCTGAGTGCATATATCCGTTATCTAATTAAAAACCAAAAGCGGTGAGTAGTGAGTAGTCGAGTGGTGAGTTTGCGCCTTTGGCGCGGTGAGTAGTCGAGTAGTCGAGTGGTGAGTTTGCACTTTGGCGCGGTGAGACGACTCACGACTCGACCACTTAACGATTCACGACTTAACGACTCACGACTTAACGACTCACGACTTAACGACTCACGACTTAACGACTCGACCACTTAACGACTCACGACTTAACGACTCACGACT
>JAOZNZ010000143.1 GCA_029933535.1 bacterium
AATTATACATATCACGATTTTTTTGATAAAACCCCGGATTTTTATAAGACGATTGAAAAAAAAGTATTAAAAATGGTATAATAGAAAATGTTGGGAAACATTTCAACTAGGAGGTTAAAATGAAAACAACATATTCTAAGCTACCCGTTTTAATTTTGTGCATATTATTATCAATTCCTGCACATGCAATTTTTTATCCTGAAACCGGCTTTTCCGGCGATTTCCACGTTTATACCAATTCTATTTTGGGGCCTGGTGAGTATAGTGGACTTATGGCCATCAAATTCTGGAATAACACAGGTGTAAAACTTAATCCTGTACCGCCGCCTCCAATTTTCTTCACTGATGTTCCCGAGTTTCAATTTGACGTTGACCAAATTAATTTTATACTTGCCAACCATGGTGTTATGTTTGCCGAGCGAGCATTTACGCGTCCGGAAATTGAATTGGATTTGGAGCGTGAGAGGGCTGAGATTATTGTTGAAGAGGAGTTACCGGATTTAAACCTGTGGTTTTTTCTTGATGTTCATGATTATCCAAACGCTTTAGACCTTCTTGTACCGCTTTATACTAATCCGGTATGTGAAATTGTTTATATGCATCCGAACCCTACTAATCTTCCCACAGCCAATCTTGAAGGTCATCAAACGTATCTTAATCCGACAGTTTCTAATGGATATGACGCGTATTATGCCTGGACACAACCCGGCGGTGACGGTTCGAATGTAAAACTAATTGATATTGAATATGACTGGTATTACGCGCATGAGGATTTGTTAAAAAGTTCTTCTGACATATTATGGGGAGTGAATCAAAATCTTTTCGGAACAAGTTTAGATCATGGAACGGCGTCTTTGGGAGTGAGTGGCGCTTTGAGCAATTCTTATGGAATGAAAGGAATTGCTTACAACGCAAACATTAAAATGATTTCCTCGTTAAATGCTTCTGCGACCTGGCTTCTTCATGACGCGATAAGTTATGCTGTATCTAACACTTCTCCGGGAGATGTTATTCTTCTTGAACAGCAGACGTCAGCCGGAGGCACATTTTGTCCTGTAGAATACTGGGGAGTTTTTTATTCTGCAATTGCAAATGCTGCTGCGCTGAACAGAATTATAATTGAGCCGGCCGGAAACGGCTATTCGGATTTAGATGTATTGCCAACCTGGGGCAATTTATTTCAGAGAAGTTATCGCGATTCAGGAGCAATTATGGTTGGCGCAGGCACTGCGGCCAACCGCTCTAAAGTTAACTTTTCTGATTATGGGTCACGTGTGGATATTCAGGGCTGGGGTGACTGGAGCGTTGCTTCGTTAGGTTATGGTGATTTAACAGGCACAGTTTTATCAAACGAATATACAAAAAGTTTTTCAGGAACTTCCAGCGCAAGCGCTTTATCGGCGGGAGTAGCAGCTTCAGTGGAAAGTTATGCAAAAACAAAATACGGTTTTTATCTTCCCTCTCTTGTTTTGCGATCTAATCTTGTAAACAATGGTATAGCGCAAACTTTTGGTCCGGCAGGCAATATTGGTCCTCTGCCTAATTTAAGTAATTCGATTGCGGCAATAATTCCGGAAGGCGTGGGAGTACTGATTTTTGGAATTTTTATTTTATTTTTTATGAAAATAAAATTAAAATTAACATGTGACAGATAAAAGAATGAATCAAATGCTGCTTATTACTTACTGCTTATTTCTTTCTGCATCTGCTTTTGCATTTACGAATTATGTTTGGCAGGGCAGTCCGTCGCCCGTTTCGCCTTTTGATACATGGGCGACCGCTGCGCATTCAATTCAGGAAGCAGTTGACGTTGCTGTTGAGTGGGATGTTGTTCTTGTAGCTGACGGAGAATATAATGTTGAAGATCCAATTGTAATAGCGACAAATTATATTACGGTGAAAAGCGTAAATGGTTCTGCGGAAACTACAGTTGACGCGGATTTTAAAAGCTCGTGTTTTTCTTTGTTCGGGAACTCTGTTATTGAAGGATTTCTTATCAGAAACGGGAAGCTGGCATCAGGTTTCGGTGCAGGTGTTTATATATTTAATTACGGGTCTGTCGTAAATTGTTTAATTACGAATAATTCAGCACCATCAAGCAGTGGCGGCGGTGTTTATTGCGGTGAAAATTCACTGCTTTTTAATTGTCAAATAAAAGGTAACGATGCTATGTGGGGGGGGTGTTTTTTCCAAAACAAATAGTGTTGTAAATCACTGCGTTATTGAAAACAATTCTGCAACAAATGATGGCGGCGTGCTTACCGTTTGCGCAATTGCAGGGAATGACGCAAGTGAAGGTGGCGGTGTCTATGGCGAATCCGATGGTTTTCTTTACTATTGCAGCATTAATGGAAACACCGCGACAGACGGCGGTGGTGTGTATCTCTGGGATGATGGTGAGTTGTTTAATTGTACAATAGCAACAAATTATGCTTCTGTTTCCGGAGGAGGAATCGTTTGCTCTAATAAAGGAACAGTTGTGAACTCAATTATTTACGATAATCAAGCTGCTCTCGAAAAAAATAATTGGCAAAGTTACACTACAAATGTTACTTTCTCTTATTGCTGTACTACACCTTTAACCGGTCTGCCCGGAGGAAGCGGATGCATTTCCGAAAATCCATTATTTGTTGCACCCGGTTTAGATTACCATCTTATCAATGGATCGCCTTGCATTGACGCAGGAACGAATATGGCCTGGATGACAACTGCAACAGATTTAGATGGCAATCCGAGAATTCATGACGGAATAGTTGACATGGGATGTTATGAATTTATCCCGGAACCGGGTTTGGGGATTTGGATTTTTGGAATATTGGTCATGCGTAACATAATGAAAATACGCCGCTGCGCGTGACAAAAATTATGGATTATTGGTAGGAGCCGTAGGAAATTAATCTCGATTGCACTGAGGGCATCGGGATGAATTTAAAATTTTAAATTTATTTTATTTTTAAAAAAAAAGAGAATTAATTTTCTCAATTTACGAAACACTAAACAAAAAGGAGGCTAATTATGAAGACTACTTTTACTTTCTTAATTTTATTTTTGCTTACCGGTTTTTTAAGCATTAATGTTGAATCCGCAACTGAAGAATGGAGTTATGATTGCGGCTCAAATATGGTTTATCAGGTATATACAGACGGCAAGGGAGGAGCCGCAATGATTTATGGATTCGCGCAAACAAATCTTACGCTTGTCTGGTTTGATAAAAAAGGTGACACTATTTATCAAGCAGGCATAAGCAATATTATGGCAACGGGGATTACCGGCTGTACGTCAAAAGATTTGATTTATAGTGATTCAGACCCGGATTCAGGAACACATGTGTTCCATGTAAATTCAAAAGGTGAAATGAAAATTATTCCTGCTGATCCTGATACTTTTAATACCACGATGGCTATGATGCCTTCCTACTGTAACAAATCAGATGATAAAAAAGGTTTTTTTATCAGCTTTACAAATACTAACACTCTGAATACCTCTTTCGTAAGATATCGGAATAAATAAAGGAGAAATAAAATGAAAAATTTTACTTTTATTGTTTGGTTGTGCATAGCTGTTACAGCCTCTTGTATTAAAATTAGCGCCGCTACAGAAGAGTGGTCAGTCGATGGACAGCAAATGATATACCAGGTTGCTGCTGACGGTAAAGGCGGATGCGTGTTAATTCGCAGTGAAACAAATTCAGTTTTCTCAATATTATGGGTGGATAAGAAAGGTGCAGAAATATATGAAGCAGTTGTAAGCAATGCCAGCATAATTTCATGCAGTAATAAACAGCTGGTTTACAGCGACAACCTTAACGATTCAGAAATAGTTCAGGTTGATTCCAAAGGCGGCACGACAAAAATATCCAAACCTGATGAAGAAGCTTACGGTTCTTATCTTGGAAATATGATGCCCAGCACAGTTATGTCTGATAAAAAAGGATTTTTTGCAGTGAAAATGGACGTATTAATCAGCCGTCAACAACTTGTCAGATTTAGTAATAAATAATTATGGAGATATTGTTATGAAAAAATTATATAAAAAAACTTTGGTTGCTGCATTGATATCTTTATCTGTTCTTTTTGTTTTCGCTGCTACTGAAAAATGGCGCTACACTGCACCAATGATATTCGTTCAGGTCGTTGCGGACGGGAACGGAGGCTGTTCAGCGGCGGGGTTAGACACTAACGGTTTAGCCAATATTTTCTGGTTTGACAATAAAGGAGACATTAAATATTCTTCCGCGCCCAATCCCGGTTTTATAAGTGGAATAATTCAATCATGTTCAAAAAAACAGCTTGTTTATATGTCAATGATTCCTATGCCTTTACTTGTTCAGGTTAACAAAAAAGGAGATGAGAAACCGGTTGTAAGCCTGGGCGGTTTTCTTTACGGCCGACCTCTGCCTGCTATGATAGCGAATACAAGCGTTTTTACGGATAACAAAGGTTTTTTTGTTATTAATGTGAATACAAACGCTAAAACAACTGCGGTTGTCAGATATACATATAAATGATAAATTGCAGGAAATTCATTCCGAATGCTTTAAGCATTTCGGAATGAATTTCCTGATTAGCGTAACACTTGACATAAGGAGACTATCATGAAAACAACAGCATCAAATGAAATCCCCCTTATCCCCCTTTATAAAAGGGGGAATCAAATCCCCCTTACCCACTCCCGATGTAAAATCAATGATCCCGGCCTTAATAGCGTCGGGACCGGGATGTTCCACTTTAAGAACGGGGGAATAAAAATCCCCCCCACCCCCTTTATAAAAGGGGGACTTATACTATTAATATTCTTGACTTGCTCAAGAATATTAGGCGGTACAAATTATGTCTCGTTATCAGGAACGCATACTTCTCCGTATGATACCTGGACGAAAGCGGCAAATGATATTCAATCCGCTGTTATTGCAGCAGATCCTGACAATGTGGTGCTTGTCAAAAACGGTACATACAGCCTGTTAAGTCCGGTGTCAATAAACAAGAATCTGACCCTGAAAAGTACTGACGGCACCGCAACCACGATTATCGACGGCAATAATGCCGTTATTTGTATTATAATAGGAGCAGGAAACATCGTTATTGACGGTTTCACCATCACACAAGGCAAAGCGCCGGGTAATGGCGGCGGACTCCAAATACTCGGTGGATATGCCGAAGTCTTAAACTGTGTCGTTACCGATAACTCTGCACTAAGTGGTTACGGTGGAGGTATTGTCTCTTTGATATTTGGAACTATCTCAAACTGTGTGATTTCCGGTAATACCGCCATGATGGGCGGGGGAATGGCATTCTATATCGATAGCACGGTGATTGACTGCATCATCACCAATAATATTGCCACAGGAGCAACTGAGAGTTTCGGTGGCGGTGTCCTGGGGTTGGCGGGAGGACACTATAAGAGATGCACTATAATAAACAACAAATCATTCTATGCCGGCGGCGGAATAGGCATATTGATGGGAGGCATAATTGAGGAGTGCACAATCAAAGGTAACACGGCAGTTTTTATGGGAGGGGGTGTCTATTTCGATCAAAATGGTTTGATTATGAAAAGCACGGTCACTGGTAATAATTCGGTTAATGCCGCAGGGATATATTGTGAAAATAATAGTACTGTGCGGGAATGCTTCGTCTCAGGATGCAACGCAACATCGCAAGCTGGCGGGATTTTATGCGGGAAATCGAGCAAAATTATCAATTCCGTGATTTATGGTAACTCAGCAGGAACAGGCGGAGGCGTTTATTCTGATAAAAGTTCTGTTGAAAACTGCACGATTATTGATAATTCCGCAAGCGTTCATGGCGAAGGTCTCTACTCCAGAGATGGCTCAAACATTAACAGTATTATCTACTTTAATAACAGCATGGCAGGTGAAAATATTTATAATGCCGGCTCGGTTTATTACAGTCATTGCTGTTCGCTGCCTGCCATGACGGGTGAAGGAAACACCGATGTCGACCCGGATTTTGCAGATCGTTTGACGGGAGACTTTCAACTTTCTATTGGTTCACCGTGTATTGATACGGGAGTTTATCTACCGTGGATGAGCGGCGCGAAAGATATTGCGGGAAATGATAGAATTATGGGTGAAACTGTCGATATGGGCGCTTACGAATATCCTCTTATTCGAGCAAAAAGCGCGGAATGGCGTTACAAAAGCAAAAAAAATAAAGGTACAATAAAAGGGAAATATATTGTACCTTCCTTTACTAATTACTTCAATGACGGTTGGCAAATCGGAATGAAAAATGGTGAGACAGGTGCCCTTATTGATGGGCCGCGAGAGTTAATACCGAATAAAAAATATAAAGTTTGGAAGTTTAAAGAAAAAAAACAAGCGCAAATAACTTACAAAGCAAAGAAGGACACGCTTGTCTATAAAGTTTGGGCAGCTATTCCGCCAACCAACATTATTTTTCTTGTTCAAACCAATGCCCCGGGCGTAACTTTTTCCGACTCGGAAAAATCTACAAGAAAAGAAATAGAATTTTATCTGTGCCCGGAATATCCTGAAAAAACCGATGGATGGAGAAGGCTTGTTCCTAAATCGGTAAGCAGTGAGCAGTAAGCAGTGAGCAGTTGGCAGTAAGCAGTGAGCAGTTGGCAGTGAGCAGCCCCGGCATGCGCGGGGCGCTAGCGCGTAATCGGTAAATCATTCGAAAAAAAATCCTAACTTACGAAATACGCATAAGGAGACTATGATGAAAACAAAATTATTAAAACAAATCCCCCTTACCCACCCCCGATGTAAAATCAATGATCCCGGCCTTAATAGCGTCGGGACCGGGATGTTCCACTTTAAGAACGGGGGAATAAAAATCCCCCCCACCCCCTTTATAAAAGGGGGACTTATACTATTAATATTCTTGACTTGCTCAAGAATATTAGGTGTTACAAACTATGTCTCGCTTTCAGGAACGCATACTTCTCCGTATGATACATGGGCGAAGGCGGCAAATGATATTCAATCGGCTGTTGATGCGGCTGATCCTGACAATGTTGTACTTGTTGCAGACGGCACTTACAATTTGGCAGCGGGAATTAAAATTTTAACTAATATCGTTATAAAAAGCGTTAATGGTTCTGCTGTTGCAATTGTTGACGGCGGGAATGCAGTACGATGTTTCATGCTGAATGGCGGGAACGTCGTTATTAACGGATTCACAATTCGGAACGGTAAAACAACAAACAATGGTGGAGGCATTAATGCATCGTTTAGTCGTCCGAAAATTTTGAATTGTACTATTTCCGGTAATGAGGCGGAAGTGGGCGGCGGTATTATCTGTTTAATGAGCGGGATTGTATCCAACTGTATTATCACAGGAAATTCTTCGCTAGTGGGAGGTGGAATGGTATTTTATTACGGCAGCGATGTGTATGATTGCATAATCAGCAATAACATTGCCACCGCAGCCGCGGAAAGTATGGGTGGAGGTGTCCTTTTCTTAGTTGGCGGAAATATTAAGGGCAGTATTATCGTCGATAACTATGCACTTCGCATAGGTGGTGGTGTAGTATTTACGAGTAACGGTTCAATGGAAGACTGTATAGTCAGTGGAAATTCGTCATTAGATTCAGCCGGGGGAGTATACTTAAATGATGGAGCAATAATTCTCAGAAGCACGGTGAGTGGAAATGATTCTATGAAAGGTGGCGGGATTTATTGCAGCGGTAGTAGTACTGTGCGAGACTGTTTTATTAATGGCGGTAATTCAGCCGGTCAGGACGGCGGTGGTATTTATTGCGGTAACTTAGCCAAGATAATGGATTCTGTGATAACCGGAAATTCAGCAGGTAACGGCGGTGGTATGAAATCTCCAATGCCAATATCTGAGTGACAACCATCATCTCAAAAAATTCAAGC
>JAOZNZ010000755.1 GCA_029933535.1 bacterium
AAATTCATCAATTAATTCGGTTGATATCGATAAGCAAATCGCATGTTCGGCGCAACATCCCCTTTATCAATAAAATCCATTATATCGCCTTTGCCGGGAACATTGTCCGTCCATTTAAAATCAAAAGCCAATTCCCCGTTTTTCTTATCAGATTTAAATAATCTGCGCGGAATCGCAAGTTGCATTTCGTTTCCTGATACACGGAATCGAATATTAGTAACCGGCTGCCATTCCCAATTTTTGACATGTTTTTCCAAAGTGCTTTTTGTAGTACCATTAATTTTTCGGTTCACGATATAATCATAACCTTCCCAACCTGTAGCATAATTACTATCAGTATTAATGAGTAAGTTCATCCAGTTTTGACCTTCGGGTTTCGTGATTGGTTTGTGTGTGCGAACATAAAAATAAATCATTTTATCATCAGCCGCAACTTTCATTTCTTCAAAATCATTTCTTCCTGTAATATTGATATAAGGTTTTGGCTGGCACCAGCCGGCAGAGTTTCTATGAGCTGTGTCACCTATATCATCCAAAAATACCGGTTTAACATCTTTCCACTGGCTAAAGCCGGATTCGGTGCTGATTGTTTTTTGTTTCGAGGATTTTTGAAAAGGACGAACACCCTTGAATTTCCTTATTCCGGCTACCATTTGATAATAATAATTATCACCATGGCCTCCTTTCATCGGTTCAATATCGCGACTGTATTCCCGGCTATAATCGTCAACAAAAAAGTCTCACCCACTTTCAATTTTTTGCCCAAAAAACTCATGCCTCCTTTATTGATAAACCGTTGCGCTATCCATTCATTCCAACCTGTGATAAAAATAACTTTTGGATCAACTTCAAGCGCTCGTTCCCATTGTTCAGCAAAACATAAGCCTTTATCTGTTTCACACTCTTCAGGAGGCGGCTGTCTGCCTTTTTCAAAACTTCTGCCAATGTTTGAAGTGGGATGCTGTGCCGCGCACACAGATATTTCTTCAGGTTTATCCGGTGAATCATGCCAACCGGGATTTTGCGGATAATTGTCTATCCACGGCCATTTGTCTTTTCCATCGCTAAACCAGCCATTAGGATCCGACCATGCCCATGAGCGTCTAAAAGTAAAAAACTTTTTTATTTTTTCGTTCAATCCTTTTTGAGAAGCCAGAATAATCGGTTTTCCAAGCCATTGAAACCATAAATCAGGATATCTTTTTTTTGAATAAAAATTTTCATACAATGATTTTACAACTCGATCACTTCCTGAATTTATAAGGAAAGCGATTTGAGGAGTATCCCCGCCTTCTTCCCGGATTTTAGTAAACACATAACAAATTTTTTCATAAACATTATCATAAGTTATACCGTTAGTAACATCTAAAATAATTACATCTACTCCTGCATCACTTAACATCTGCGCATGTTTCCGGATAACAAACTCATCAACTGAAAAATAATAGCCAAGATAAGGTTCGGCCCACCAATGAAAAATTTGATCCGGACCGTATTCAGGTTTTTTGGGATTCGCATTAAGAATTTTGGTGATATCATAAAGCTTTTTTGATTCATGTACTTTATCCAACCATTGGAAATAAAAAATAGCAACATATTTTTCTTCGCGAGGTGATCCACATTGTTTGTTGTTTGGCAATACCCGGCCAATAGCATCAGTGGCCACCCAGGTATCGCTTTGGATATCTCTATATTTTTTTGCCTCGTCTGTTCCTGCCGCTTCAGTAAATCCTGCAACGAAAAATAGAATTGTTATTATATAAATTAAAAATTTGCACGATTGTTTGTTATGTATAATATTCATTCTAAAGAAAAAAAGTTGATTGTGGTGAAAAGAAATTATATTTTTAGTGTCTATTAGTGTCTATTCGTGCGAAGAGATTAAATTGAAATTAGTAAATTTCAATTTGTAGTCTTAGCGTCAGCAAGCTAAGATTAAACTACGAAAAAAAATGTATTATATTCTTTTATGTGTCCTTATGTTTCTTATGTGGTGAAAA
>JAOZNZ010000756.1 GCA_029933535.1 bacterium
TAGAATCTCGTATTTTTGCTAAACTCCTCGAACGCGCTTCATCGAAATTCCCGCCAAAAGTTGTTTTAGTGGTTTTGCCCCACAAATCAAAAATTGTTGGGTCAGGACGTTCTGTTGATACATCGAAATCTTTATAATCAGTTTCACCATACTCAAGTGTTCTTGATGTAATTTGGTTGTATTCGTTTCGTAAAGTCAGAGACAGGAAACCTCCGATTCTCGGTATTCCAAGAATAACAGCATAATCGCCTACTCGTATATCATAATCTTCAGCGTTACCTTGCCCATAAAAATATTCTATTGCATCGTGCGTATTTCCGGTAACCAATTCGCGGAACCCGTTCAAATCATTTCCTTTATAAGATTTCCTATCGCTGCGGAATTCCACCATTTCCCCGGCCAACTCACCTTCTTTAAAATTTCCACCATCGAGGATAATGTTATTGTGTGGAGAACCTACACCGTTATTACGCCATAGATTTCTTGATGCCGGGCGAAAACCTTTGATTTTGTACCAGACACCCCAAGTTTCCTGTGGCAATTCGTAACAGGGATATTGTTCCTTTGCGGTGTCGCCCCAGGTCTCGCTCTTGCTTCCACCATATTCCAGATCAAATATTTTGCTGTCACTCGTCAGATAAGCATAACCATTAGGCGGAATCACAGGGTTCTCGTCATCAAGATAACCACCACTCGCAGATGAATAATGAGTGGCAGAGTTGATTCGACAAAGTTCTTTTGCCACAGAACCCGTATTTACCATTACACGCCATCCGGCAATGCTTATTGGTTTATCGCTTACATTTATAAGTTCAACAATATCAGGCCTTATAAATATATTATGTGTTATAACACTTTTCGTTGTGTTTCTTATTGAGGTGGTATGTCCAATTCTTTTGTTCACCCAATGGGCTTTATTACACGACTTGCTGGAAGTTACAAAAAGATCTATCATTCCTTGCGCGTCAGCTCGTACCGGTTTACTATCATTATAGACCCATTTCAGCATTTGTTCTTCAGTCTCTGAATATGAAGCAGGATTGCCATCACAGTCAAGTGTTGACGAATTCCCTTTAAAAAACGGCGGAATATTTGAATTGTTACCAATATAAGCACGGAAGTATGTATTAGGCCTTATTTCACTTATAGTCCATTCCGTACATTTCGGCATAAAAGTAACCAGCCCCCATATTCTTTCCCAATGATTATCAAGCCAGAAACCAACCCGGGGATTGTAATTGCTTAATATTTGCTGCATTGTATCATAAGTGCTATACTCATTGTGGTTTCCCCATTTTCCTTCAACTGTTACTGTTCGCGTTCCACTTGCTATAACTTCAGGAAAATAACTGATATTTTTTTTATATTCACCTTCAATCTTTTTCTGTCCAACTTCTGTTCTGATAATCATATGGGCGTTTTTCCAGAAACCGAATGGATAAAGAATATTATCTCCTTGAGTTTTTCCTCGTTTTTTTAACACATTGAACAGCTCCTTGTAATTCAACCATTTATCTTTGGAATCCCTTATAGCTGGACCATTGTACTTAACTTTAACATTACTTCCAACCTTTTCTATAGTGATTGGCTGCATTGGATATTTAGCAACCGGTTCAGAACTGGTATCTTTATCATAAGGGTCTAATGTTAGTCCAATTACACCGCAGTATCTTTCCTCAAGATTATTACCTGTACCGCTTGGCGACCAATTTTCACCATAAGGTTTATTTAAATAACTTCCGTCATTAGCCATAATTTCATTGAAACAGATTGACTCAACACCGTAGTTTCCGCCATGAGTCGAGAGCGAATGGTTTTCATCACGAAAGTCCATTATATTACACGCTATTCTGGAAATGCCTTTTGAACGACTTTTTATAGACTTTTTATCCTGAACCGAACGTATGGCTCTCGCAAGTTCCCTAACATTAGCTCCGTTTATGCATATCTGTTTGTTGCCCGACCATGCGCCATGTGATCGGCTTGAGGAATAAGTT
>JAOZNZ010000757.1 GCA_029933535.1 bacterium
TTTATTTGGAAATTGGATATTCCTGCTGTAAGTCCGCCTTTGGCGGATTCGATATTGGATATTCAATTTCTTAACTCTCGCAAAGGCGCAAAGATCGCAAAGTTAATCAATCAACACAAATTGTCGATAGTAATCAACAAATTTTGTCGCCTCGCATACGCCCATTTGGAATATAACTCTCATTATTTTTTACCACTAAGTCACTAAGAGCACTAAGTTTTTAATTTTTCTAACGCTATTTCGGGAATAACTTACGATTGAACTGAGCGGCGGCACAAAAATCTGGTAGCCAAGCCGTTAGCTCCAGTGATTTTGTTAGGTATTGTTTTGTTTTTAATCGTAATAATTACGATTAATCAGGCATAAGCAAGACGACGACCTTTGGGGGTAGGAATAGTATCTCCAAATTCATTTGCTGTTTCGATCCAGAGAGCAACAGCTTCGCGGGCATTTGCTAAAGCGGTTTCATAAGTATTACCGTGTGCCATACAACCAGGAAGTTCCGGTACATCAGCGATGAAAGCTTGATCGTCATCGCTCCAAAAAATAATTATTTCGTATTTGTTCATGTATAAAGTATATATAAAATTGCGTTTTTATGCAATATTCAACCTGACATCTGTGTTCAGCTGCAATGGCTATTTAGATGATTTAATTTTCTTATGAATATTTATTATGCCCCAAGAATTAAAAAAAAGAATTATGCAAATTATACCATTATTAAAATTACTTTTTTCATAAATGCTTTTTTACCTAACGATTGAACTGAGCGGCGCGAACGTCACTCCTTAGGAGCATCCTTTAGGACGTTGCTGCAGGAGATTGTTTCTTATTAAGTTTGATTATTCCATTTGTCGTTGTGATGCCTTTTCCAAAGGATCGTGCATCAAATGTGTGAGTATAATAAAGGCTGGCGGAACCATTTGTGACACTTGCTTGAATAACGTATTTACTATGTTTCTCCTTCAATCTGATCTTATCGCCATCTCTGAGCTGAATTACTTGGCCGTAAGTTGTGATTTGATCGTTTGTTCCTGTCTTGAGATGCCAGCGAATCCCTGAGTCTGGCATGTACGCCAAGATCGTTCCATTGGTTATCTCAACCTTCCTGAAAGGTCTGGGTGTAGTGTTGACTGCCTTTTCCTCTGAAAAGAGTAAGCTCGGAAATAAAAAGATCAGTATTATAATTACCTTTTTCATATGTCTTATCCTAACGATTGAACTAAGCGGCGGCACAAAAAATAGGTAGCCAAGTCGTCTGCTCCAGTGATTTTGTTAGAATTTATTATTTCCATTGCATTTTCAACTCACGATGAGATGTTGCACAATCTTTGAGATACAAATTTATTAAACTTTGGTATGGTATTCCTGTGTTCTGTGCCATTTTTTTGAAATACTCTATCACATCCGTGCCGATTCTCATAGTCACTTGCTTTTTCAAATATTTTGCATATGGATTTGGACGAGATTTCATTTTGGATAAATCATATTCATTTTTCATAACTATCACCTTTTGTAATATTTTGATTCATTTTTAGTTGCTTTTCTGGCTGATATTATTCGAATAATTCTTTCTGTTTCGCGATAGCAGTAACATACAAGTAACATATTTAACCTGTTACTTAAACCAAGCAAAAGAAACCTATCTTCCCAGTCAGAATGCTTATTATCATAAAATTCAATAGCTAATTCATCTGAGAAAACAGTAAAAGCTTCTTGAAAAGAAATGCCATGCTTCTTTTCATTTGCTATAGACTTAGTGTTATCCCATTTAAAATGTATTGCTTTCATCTTTACATTATACTTACAAAATACTTATATGTCAATAAGTGTGTGATTTCTGTGTTTCTAACGTTTGAACTGAGCAGCGGCACAAAAAATAGGTACACAAGCCGCCGCGACCCGCGTATGCTGGGTTCTGCTCCAGTGATTTTGTTAGACTATTTTATAATTTTATTATATTCATTGTGTGTCCCTATCCAAAACCAAATTAAC
>JAOZNZ010000758.1 GCA_029933535.1 bacterium
AGATTGATGTTAAATTTTTATGAAAATTATCGGATGTTGTAGAATTTACATTACAGTCGTTCATTCCAAAACCTATAATAACGAGGTCGGGTTTACGAGTTAATACTTTTTCTTCGAGACGCTCAAGTCCTTGTACGGTTGTATCGCCGCCTGTCGAACCGTTTTCAAGAGTGATTTTCCCTTGCGGATATCTTTTTTGAAGCAGCTGCTTAAATCTTTCGTAAAATGCGAAACGAGGTTCGGTGACTTCACCGCCTGTGCTAATGCTATCGCCGAAAACGATAATTTTACATTGCTGACCTGAGTCGAGTTTATTAAAACTATTTTTCAAATATTCTTTATCAAAAATTGGTTTTGAAATATCAGTGTTGTTATCAGTTTCGTAATCCACCCATGCGAAGAAAGGATGGTTAGCGTAATTTTTAACCTTTGTTTGGTCGAAATTTTTCTTACCGAAAAGTTCATGTTTAGAGTAATCAGGAATTTTTGATTTTTCAGTGCGTTTAATTTCTCCTTTTTTGTAATCAACAATATAATCCACACCTTCTTTATAAAAAACCGTGCCGGGAACGTTTGTGTCATAGTTGTTTCTTACAACCATGCTTCCCGGAATTATTTTATCGAACATAAGATTCGCCGGTGTATTTCCGGCGAGAACAATACTTTCACCTTGAATAGCGTCTTCAAATGTTAAATTAGGATCAATGCCGATAACTCTTTCCTTGTAAGAAACGAGTTCAGGTAAATTGTTTGTCGGGCTGTCCATATACCAATATGCTGTAGCGCAGCAATCGTCCGAGCGTTCGACAGTAGTTTCCGTATCGGGAGATTTTTCAAGTTCTTCTCTGGTATAAAATTCATCACCTTTCCCTGTTTTAATGAATTTTATATTTGGGTCTTTATCCATAGCTTTTAGGAAATCGGAAAATTTACCACCGCCCATAACCTGGATATCAACGCGGATATTTTCATAAAAATAAATGGGGTCCGGAACATGAAATCTATAATATCCATGTCGGTCTTTAAAAAATATCGGATGTTCACCTTTTTCAGATAAATAGTGGTTTCCCTGATACATATGGTCAAATTTTCCCTGACCGTAACCGGCACCGATATAATCTTCAGTGCCTGTTCCGCAAAGTGTAGGTAAATTAGTGTCACCGTCAAGATAAACTTTTATTTCTCCTTCGCCCCACCAGAAGTGATTCATAGCGGGATTTTGAATTACTCCAAGATGACAGCCGAGAAATTTTCCTTTACCCTCTATCTTCGGTAAGATAGCAAAATCTTCTCTCATTTTGGTGCTTCGGTCGCGCCGCCAACTCGAATGAAAATAAAGCATATTATCATCATGTTTGTCACCGGTAGTGCATGCGATATCATAAAAGACATAATTCATTTCGTCGCTTTCGTTAACCAGCTGAATTTTAGCAGCTTTTTTAAACGGCATTTGAATAAAGCAATTAAATGATCGACCTTCAGGCGAAGAGAAGAAGATATTTTCAAAAGCTGTCATAGTGCCGAGACTTTGACAAAGGAAGTCGCCAAAGGGAACACTGACAGCCGGTTTATCGCATCCGTCCCAGTAAATTTCAAGTTTAATTCCCCGGAGCGCTTTAACATAAGGTTTCCAAAGCACGAACCACATTCTGTTAATTGTTCCGCTACCCTTAATATCGGCGAGAACAACGGTTTCTCCCGCTTTGAGCGGAACATTAGGAGAGCCTTTTCTGCCGAAGTTAGCTTGTCCTGCTTTGCCTTTTTCTGCGTTTTTATTTTCAGCGGTAAACCATTTGGTTTGTAATTTTTCAATAGGCATTTGATAAAGTTTTGAATCATTCATAGTATTAATGTTTTGCGCGAATGCGGTTACTGTTAAAATGGACACGATGGACATGATGGACAACCACCCCGCCCTTTGGGCACCCCTCCTTTGTAAGGAGGGGAGTTTGATGGACAAAATGGACAGATTAGATTTTTTTGACATAATATTTA
>JAOZNZ010000759.1 GCA_029933535.1 bacterium
CATCGCTCCGGGACGAAATAGCGCAAGAAGATCAATTATGTCCTCAAATTTATCGGGTTGAAGTTCAAGAACAAGCCGCCGCATTCCCGCGCTTGTTTCAAGCTGGAAAATACCGGTAACATCTCCCATCCTCAGAAACTGATAAGTTAATTTATCGTTTAACGGAAGCGTTGACAAATTAATTTTTGTATTATTGACCTGATTAATCATTTCCACTGCATCGTGGATGATTGTTAAGGTCGAAAGCCCAAGGAAATCCATTTTCAGCAAACCGACACGTTCGACAGCTTGCATATCAAATTGTGTTATTATATCTCCACCGGAACCGCGGGACAATGGAACTATCGTCCTCAATGGTCGCGGTGAAATTACAATTCCTGCTGCATGGGTTGATAAATTTCTCGGCAGATCTTCAATTTTTACAGCGAGGTCAAGTAAATTTTTGGCCGACTGGTCATAAAGATATAATTCACGCAACGGATGATATTGCTCCAAAGCCTGAGCAATAATTCTCTGATTTTTATGTTTGTGGTTACGCACAAAATCTGTTAACAAGCGGCAAGTTTGCTCAATTTTATTTGGAGATACATTAAGAATTCTACCCATCTCCCGAATGGCTGCTTTATAGCGCATAGAGCTGAAAGTAGCTATTTGCGCAACTTTATCAGCGCCGTATTTTTTTCGGACATAATCAATAACTTCTACTCTTCTCTGCTCACAGAAATCCATATCAATATCCGGCATTTTTTTACGGGCAGGATTTAAAAAACGCTCGAAAAGCAATCCATAATCAATTGGATCAACATCTGTTATTCCAAGCAAATAACTGACAAGACTTCCCGCAGCGGATCCTCTGCCCGGTCCTACCGGAATATTGTTGTTTCTTGCAAAAGATACAAAATCAGCAACTATAAGAAAATAATTTATAAAACCCATTCTTTGAATGGTTTCTAATTCGAATTTCAATCGCTTATCTATAGCTTTCCTTTTCTGTTTTGTCAACTTTACAGGTGTATCAACCGTTTCATTTTCCCAGTCAGGATAACGGTTAATAAGCCCTTCATGGCAAAGTTCTCTTATATAACGAATACTTGTTTTTTCGTCCGGACAATCAAAATGCGGTGTTATAAAATCCCTGTTTGACTGAAGTTCAACCGCGCATTGATCAGCGATGATAATTGTATTTTCAACAGCCCCGGGTGCATTTTTAAATATTTTGTGCATCGTCTCACCGTCACGAAAATGAAACAATTCCGTTTTTGGCGTGAGTTCGGAAATGGAGTTAACCGGAGTTCCTTTGGCGATGTTATGCAAAAGTTCTAATGCTGCCGCGTCTTCTTTATGAGCGTATAAACATTGATTAGTGGCAACAACCGGTATGTTGACTTGCTGTGCAAGATTTATCATTTTCGATAGAACTTTTTTTTCATCGTCAAGTTGATGCCATTGAAGTTCTATATAAAATTTACCTGCACCGGCGCAATGAGAGAGCCGGGAAGCTGTTTCGCGGGCGTTATTTTCATTGTTATTTAAAAGTGCCTGAAAAATTTCGCTGTTTAAACCTCCGGATAAAATTATCCAGTCTCCTGCGAGTTCTTCAATCCATTCTTTTTTTGCGTATAAAATGCGTTCATTACCTTCAATTTGAATTCGCGTAATGAGTTCGCATAATTTTTCGTAGCCTTTATTGTTTTCGACAAGAAGGACTATGTCATAAACTGCCGGAGAAAGGGGATCAACGCTAATTTGCTGCGAAAAAGACTCAACAGCAATCTCGGCTCCGATTATTGGTCGAACGCCGTTTCTTAAACATGCATCATAGAATTTCATACACGCATGAAGATTCATCCTGTCAGTTAGTGCAACGGCAGGCATACCGTTTTCTGCCGCAAGTTTAGCTATATCATCAACGCGCAGTGCGCTTGATAGCAGCGAAAACTCGCTTCGGTTATGAAGATGTATGAATGAAGAGTCAGACATGGAATGTTTTAAGG
>JAOZNZ010000760.1 GCA_029933535.1 bacterium
TATTGATTTATCTGAAAAAGCCAGACTCGATTCTGTACATTTAGCACTGGCAGTACATCATGGAATGGACTATCTTGTAAGTTGGAATCTTGTTCACATTTCAGGTGCACGACCCAGAAAAATTGTTGAACAAATAAATTATTCTCATGGTATAAGAACACCTATTATTTGTACACCTGAGGAATTATTGGAGATATAATTATGAATGATCCTATTATAAAGGAAATAAGAGAAAACAGAAAAAAAATTGAAAAAAAATGTGACAACAATTGGGAATCACTTGGAAAATATCTCTGTGATTTACAGTCTAAACACAATGTTAAAACTTATTCCGGAAAGCCCCGAAAATTATTTAAATATAAAACTGCATAGCTTATAATGAAGAAAAATAAAACTGATAAACAGCACGGTTATCATTTTTTTAATACAGAGAAGATTTTTTATTTATTAAATCGAATTTATTTTGTATTTATTTTTTTAAAATGATTCTGTCACTAAATGATTCTGTCTAATGAATATTTTAATTTTTCTTTGCGCCGCGCCCCGCGAATGCTGGGGAGCTTTGCGCCTTAGGGATAGACTCTTTTAATATAATGCATTTAAACAGCAACGAAGTAACACTGTCTACAAAGAAATTATAAACTATTTTGTATTTTTCCGTGTAGTTCTGTGTGATCCGTGGGCAGAAAATTTTATTTTCTTCAATGCTTCCATTATCTCGCCTTTCCCGGATTTACCGTTCCAGATTCGTTTCTGTTCGTCAGTATCGTAAGTCCAATACATAAACCCCTGAAAGCCGTTTTCACGTGCCTGATCAGCAACATGTTTGATTGCTTCAACTGTCGCGGTAATATTTGTCTGATTTTCTCTGAAGAAACCGAACTCCCCTAACATTACAGGTTTCCCCGTTTTTTTGCATTCTTTCAGTGTTTTTTCCCATTCAATACTATCTAAATCTTCTTTGATTGAACTGCTTTTTAATGGATATAAATGTATGTCAAGATAATCTATTTTACTTTGAGCAAGAGCAAGCGCTCTTAGCGGAAAACGAACGTCAACAGATTCATCGGCAAGAATACGTCCTGCAGTGGTTCGATAAACAGCGACATAGGTAAAAACATTCGCGCTGATTAGGGTGAGAGGATCGATTTTTTTGACTTGTTTAACGCAATTATAGACCCATAAAAGAGTATGGTCATCAATCATTTTTTGTAAATCTTTATCTGATGAAAGGTCATATTTCTTCCCGTTAGCAGGAATAATGAATCCTTTTTTTAAGGAGAAAGGCGGTAAATCAACAACCATTGCAGCTTCGTTACAAAGTTCGTAAGAAAAAACAGCGGGCAAAAGTTCAGGATTTTTATTTTTTATCCATCGCACAAAATCACTTAAATATTTAGCTTTTGCTTTAATCGCTCCACGGGTTAAATAGATCTGATTTATACCGCGAATATCCGGTCTTTCTTTATCAAATAACTCCGAATACTGTTTTGATTGCGGCAGCATTGGGAAAGTAAAAACGACATAAACATTATTTTTTGCCGCGCGTTTCAGGAAATCACAAATGTTAGACATATAAACAGAAGACAAAGATTCTGATTTTTTAGATTCTACAATTCCATTTTCAATTAGCTGATCTACAAATACACGCACGATATTAAAACCGTTCGTGTGAAGGTCACGCAGCATTTTTTCAGCTCTTTCAGGCTCGTATGTTTTTCGACCGAAAGTAGAATGCCATCCTTTGTGAAGGCGAGCGTAATTAAATCCTCTTGGCGTAAATTTTCCACCTGTTTCCGAATTAACAAAGTTCCCGTTCTTGATACCGATTCTGGGTGCATTGCGAATAGTCAACGAATTTGGGGAATCCGGAGCATTTTTTTTCTCTGAAGCGTATGCATTGGCCATAGCAAAAAATGTTAAGATTGTTAGTTGTATAAATATTTTTTTCATAGTTGGTCGATGTCAGGTGTCAGGTGTCAGGTGTCAGGT
>JAOZNZ010000761.1 GCA_029933535.1 bacterium
TACACAAATTATATTGAAAAGAAGGTTCTATTTGGTGTAGTCATTGACTAAAAGTTATATAATTTGGTAAAATACATTTTATTGTTTTATAGAAACGCATCATTGTTTCAAATAATACTTTATATTTTTTTACAAAATAAATAATCCCGATAAATCGGGATTACTTTATAAGTTGCATACTTAAATATTTATTGTATAAATTAAAACAACGAATGGAAGGAGGAAAACTAATGAAAAAAAATATCAAACAAACAGTTGAAAAAAATCCCCTAACCCACTTTACAAAAGCGGGAATTCTTACAGTTTTATTTTTAACTTTTTTTGCAAGCCAATTTTCGATTGCTAATACAAATTATGTCGGAACAGCAGGAACGCCCGGCGGGAATTATTTTACTGATATTCAGTCGGCGGTAGATGCCACGCTTGAAAACGGTTTAGTTCTAGTGTCGAACGGAGTTTATAACATTGTCGAAACAGTTTCACCCTATGGTAGTGCTTCAAACCGCGTTCTTATTTTAAAATATGACAGTTCGCAGTATAAGCGGTCCGCAATCGACATTAATTGTCGGTACGCCCGGGATCGACGGCGGGTGTGGAACCGGCGCGGTCCGATGTGTTTATATGGAAGCCGGAATGATTTCCGGATTTACATTATCGAATGGATTTGCTTTGAATTACGGAAGTCAGTTTCCTGATATGATTGGCGGTGGTGTTTGTATTGTCTCTGAGAGCACTGTAAGCAACTGTGTGATAACAAGCTGTAAAGCTCTAGACGATGGAGGAGGCGGAGCTTGCATTAATTATAACGGAATAATTATTGATAGTACAATTTTAAATAATGAAGCATGGATTGGCGGCGGTGTTTATATAAGCAATGACGGAATAGTTACAAAGTCCAGGATAATAAATAATAAAGGAGATATGGGAGGAGGGGTTCGCATGCATGCCGGTGAAGTGAGGGATTGTATTGTTACTGGAAATTACTCTGCCTGGAATGGTGGTGGTATAGATGGTTATGATTGCACAGTAAGAAATAGTCTGATTGCAAATAATTCGACAGAAATGAACAATGGCGTGGGTGGCGGGATGCATTGTTTTCAGAATATGTATGTTGTTGGTTGCAGTATTATAAGCAATTCCGCCGGTGATGGTGGCGGAATAAAATGTTATGCCAATGCCGGTTATAAAGGCAGCACATTTTCTAATTGTGTAATAAATGGAAATCTTGCCGGAGATTATGGCGGTGCTGTGTTTTTTGGTTCAGATAGCGAATTGCTGAACTGCCTTGTTAACGAAAACTTTTCATCAAACAGGGCTGGAGGAGTTTATTTTTCTTTCGGCGGCACAATGAAAAACTGTACAGTTGTCAGTAATTCTGCATTGGCCGGCGGTGGAGTTTATTGCAATACACGAGGATCTAATTTGAATTCGATAATTTATTTTAACAATGCAGATGACGGAACCAATTATTATAATGATGGAGCAGATATGGTTTATGAATATACCTGTTCGGTTCCTCTGCCGCCAGGCGCCGGAAACATTTTCGCGGACCCGTTGTTTTCTACCAATTTCTTTTTACAGGAAACATCGCCATGTATCAATGCGGGAACAAATGTTTATGCGCCGATACCTGTTGATTTAGCCGGTAATCCAAGAATAGTAGGAGGGAGGGTAGATATTGGAGCTTATGAATTAATTCCTGAACCCGGAATTTTATGGATTATGCCCGTGATGTGCGCATTATTTAGTAAGCGCAACACGTTGTTTTGTTAGGGAATTATGGATTATTGGTAGAAAATTCAAATCATGGATTTGAATTTAAAATTTTAAATTAATCCCGATTGTTTTCGATATCGGGATTAATTTTCTCTATTTACGAAACGTTTAACAAAAAGGAAAAACCATGGGAAAACATTTTTACCGATTATTGATTCTTGTTTGTTGTTTACTGTTTACTTTAAATTCTTTCGCATTTACCAATTATGTATGGC
>JAOZNZ010000144.1 GCA_029933535.1 bacterium
CATATTATAATGAAAGTGATGAAGCGCGAAAAATTTCTTTGTTGAGGCAGCACCGTGTAGATGGGTTTATACTTTTCCCCATTCCTTTCAGTCACCGCAACAAGAAGATTTTTGAAAAGCTTAAAAAAGGAAAAATTCCTGTTGTGTGTGTTGATTCCAAAATTGATCATATTAAATTCGATTTTGTGGGAACGGAAGATTATAAAGGAGCAAAACTCGCCGTCTCACGGCTTGTAGAACTTAAACACAAAAGAATTTTATGCCTGAGTTTCGGAGATGAATCGGAGATTCGTTCTGAAAGACTTAGGGGTTACACCGATGCATTGAAAAAAAAGAAATTAAAATTTGACAAAAAACTTGTTTTGCCCGGACCTTGGGAAGCAGATGCTCCTGCAGATTTTTTGATTTCCTTATTTAAAAAGAAGAAACCACCAACAGCTATTTTCGCGATGAGCGATCTTCTTGCTGTCTGGGCGTACACACAATTAAGAGCAGCCGGATACAAAATCCCTAAAGATGTTTCTATAATAGGATTTGGAGATTTGCATGAAGGCAGATGTCTGGATACCCCATTGACAACAGTTGCACAGGACAGAGAAGAGATGGGTCGAAAAGCCATTTCACTTTTACTGGCCAGGATTAAAAAGCCGAACAGTCGGTGTAAAGAGGCTTTGATTGAAACAAAACTTATTAACCGTGCGAGTTGCTGTGGAGTGCATTAATGTTGCCGCGTCAAAAACTTTGTTAAACTTAACGCGGCATTTAATGCGATAATTCATTGTCGCTCGATGCGACAATAAATTAACTATTATAATTATTTTTGCATCGAGCAAAAATAATCATCCGCAACAAATGATTTTTTGAGTACAAAAAATCTTTATTGTTGCACTCCAAAGTAGCGAGGCATTTAATGTGACTGCTGCAAGAAGTATGGCCTTGAAAAGGCAAAGGTATATAGTCCCGTGCTTCAGCTCGGGGTCAGAATTTAAACCATAAAATTGCCCCAAAGGGGCTATGGCGTATAGCCCCGTGCTTCAGCTCGGGGACAGGATTAAAACCACAAATTTGCCCTGAAAGGGCAATGGCGTATAGCCCCGTGCTTCAGCTCGGGGACAGGATTAAAACCACAAATTTGCCCTGAATGGGCGAAGGGAAATATTATGGCAAGCACATTAACGAATTTACTATATCATGTTGTTTTTTCAACAAAAGAAAGGCAAAATATTATTGAATCTTCGTTTCGTGAAAATTTATATAGTGCCTGACCGAAAACCCCTTATTTTTGCATGCCGCCTATTTTGGAAGGCAGGATGCTTCAAATCCTGTTTGCATGCCTTGGGGCATGGATACAGGATTTGAAGTGGTATGGGACTAATTCCTGCACCCTTTCAGGGTGCTTTGATTGTGTGATAATTTACCCCGATTTGAAAATCGGGGCTATATGTCTTTGTCCTTTCAGGACTAAAAAAGATCAACATTGTTGCACACAAAAAATGTTCGCGAAAACTTTATGAAAATTTTAATCAACTAACAAAAACTAACAAAAAATATGATATTCAAACTAACTATTTCTTTTTTATTTATCTTTTGCTTAATTGCTTCTGCTGATATAACAAGCGTTAATACTACTTATCTCTGGCATATGCACCAACCGATTTACTGGCCGAAAAGCACAACCGGTTCGGGTAACGGGTATGAAAAAGCGCTGGATACAATAAATAATTCGGGAGGACGAGGTGGGCATCCAACAGAAAATCTCGGAGATATTTTTGGAAAAGATGATAGAAAAGCCTCTTATCAGTATCGATTGAAAGAGTCTGTCGCCTCAATGAGCGGACAGCCTGATGCGGGATCACAGGTAACAATGTCCGGTTCACTTATGCAGAATATTGATCAACTTGGTGATAATAATGCTTATGGATATTCTCCGAGCTGGACAGCTAACGGCCAGGGAAGGACCTGGAAAACATCTGACAACAAGCCGCGATTAGATTTAATTTGTATTCCTTCTCATCATCCGATCGCACCATTTGCACATCCACGCACACTTGAGATAGAAGTACAGATTCACGAATATTTAACACAGCTGCATTACGGTTCCGGCGAACCTTATACCAAGGGATTTTTTCCGCCTGAGATGTGTTTTTCAGAAAGAATAATTCCAACACTTGTTAAAGGAGGATTTAACTGGGTTGCAGTAGCAGATAATCATATTTCACGTGCGTGCCCGAATTTTCCTTATGTCACCGGCAGTGGCGGTGAACTTTGTGATCCGCCTAACAAAGCCGATCAAATAAATCCCAACGGCGCCAATTGGTTCAGGAAACAAATAGACAGAGGTTGTTCACCGTGCAATGCGATTCCGTTTGCTGTACAACCTCATTACGCGCGGCAGTATGATCCGCACACCGGAGAAGAGTATAAAATAATAGTAGTGCCGGCGGAGATGGCATTATCGTGGGATGATGGTTACAGTGCAATGGGAACGGATCAAATAGACGCGAATATTGCACCTTATAATAATTCATCAAAACCTTCACTCGTAATGCTTTGTCACGATGGTGATAATGCCTGGGGAGGAGGAGCTTCATATTATCAGGAAGCCGTACCCGGATTTACAAGTGCTGCGGTAAGTAAAGGTTATCATCCAACTACAGTCGAACAATATTTAAATGATTTTCCTGTTGCGCCGGATGATATTGTTCATGTAGAGGATGGGGGCTGGGTAAACGCCGATGGCGATTTTGGTTCTCCATTTATGCTTAACTGGACATGGTTTTTATGGAAAAATGATAAAGTGGATATTGAAGATGGCTGGCATTATAAATTAAGAGATTACGCTATTCGTATGGCAGCACTGAACTGGGTTCTGGAAGCTGAAAAAGTTGTTGGAGAGGGAAATATTGATGTCGCAAAAGTAGCTGAACCTTATAGCGGAGCCAGCTCAGCGGAAAAAGCCTGGCATTTTTATCTCGGATCTCTTGACAGCGGATTTCAATATTATGGGAATCCCGGTGACAACGAAATTCGCGTTTCTATCGCGTGTAACGAAGCGTATCACAACGCGCAAACAGCGGTAGGCTCAAATTCAGACAGCGTTGGTCCGTCTGTCTGGGTACCTCAGCGATTTCCATGGAATCCCGGAGGGCAGGGATTCGGACCTTATAACTGGGGGGAGCATGGAACATGGGGACCTGTTGACATGGGCAAAGATTTTTATGTTTGGACTTTCGCGTATGACAGAAGCGGAATTTCTTCCATAAAAGTTATTTACCGGACAGATAAAGACGGTGTGAACAGCACTGCAAGTAATCATAATGAAATTTTTGCGGGTGGAAGTGATGTGAATTCCTGGCAGGATCAAGCAATGACCGACCGTGGAGAATTTCCAAAAACGATGGACGGGTTTAGCGGACTTGAAAACATTGAATATGAATTACCGGAAATAATTGCTCATCATTACTGGTCAAAACTGATGACATCAACAAACACACTTTATGATTATGCGATTGTTGCAATTGACGCAGCTGGTCATTCTACAACATCAGACATTCAACATGTCTTTGTAGGCAGTACGTCAAGCGGCAGTGGTGGTGATGATGTGGTATCATACAATCCTGAAACGCCTGTTCGCGGGGGAACCTGTACAATAACATACAATTCTTCCGGACGCAATCTTTCAGATGCGAATCCTGTTTATATTCACCTGGGTTATAACAATTGGGATGGTGGTTCTCTCGGTGATTTTGCGATGACGGGAACGGTTGGCGGAACATGGTCATACACTTTTTTTGTCAGCAATAACTGGACACAAATTGATAGTGTTTTTAATAACGGCAGCAGCACATGGGACAATAACAACGGACAGGACTGGCATGAATCAACGATTGCCGGTGACCAGCCTCCATCGGTTTCTTTCAATGGTTATCCACAATACGGTGATGCGCCATTAACGGTCATTTTTTCAGATATTTCAGGAGGAGTTGTGGATTGGCGACTCTGGGATTTTGGTGATGGAAACACAAGCAGTGAACAAACACCCGATAACGTTTATACTTCCGCGGGAAGTTACACGGTAACATTAATAGTTTCTAATTCTTACGGCGCTTCAACAAATACTCAAACAGATTATATAACTGTAACAACACCCGGTGCACCACAGGCAAATTTTTCCGCTTCGCCTTTGCATGGACCTCCCGGAACAGTTGTTCAATTCACCGACCAATCGGGTGGAGCTGTCAGTAATTGGTCATGGGATTTTGGAGATAGCGGAACGAGTTCACAGCAGTCCCCTTCGCATCAATATTCGAGTTCCGGAATTTTTACCGTTCAGTTAATCGTTTCAGGTCCGGTAGGAATCAGCACAAACACAAAAACGGGTTACATAACTATATCTGATGAATACCAATCTACAATTGACGGTACAAATATTTTAGTTGATTTTACCGGAGCGCTAAAGGTTTTTCAAGACACACCGACAGGATTCGGTGATGCTGTAACGCCTGGAGTTGGCGGTTCCGAGCTTGACGGGCTTTTTGTTACTAATGATTATTACACGATAAGAATTGGGCTTTCCGGAAATTTAGAGCTGAACGGAAATTGTATGATGCTTTTTATTGACAGCAAGGATGGCGGAATAAACGAATTTACCGATAGTATGACTTTTACAACGCCAAAGTTACCTAACATGGTTGGGGTAAAATTCGATAGCGAATTCCTTCCGGATTATGCAGTTATTCCAAACACTTACGGTGGTGGGCATTATGTCGATTTCGAACAACTTGTTGGTACGGAAAAAGATGGATATTATGGACAGGGGGAAGGAGATATTTTTATTTCCAGAATTTTGGTAAATGAAAATAATGGTTTTACTTATGGATTTAATAACAGCAATGTTGGCGGAGTAACAACCGGCAGTGTAAGCCAGGCAAGTTCTGTTTCTACGGGTTGGGAGATGGAAATTCCATTTGAACTTATTGATGTTGAACTGCCTGCAAGCGGCATAATAAAAGTCCAGGTAATAATTACAAGTCCGATGAGTGCGTCAAGCAAGTGGATATCGAATCAGTCATTACCGGGAATAAATAATGCTTCAGGCATTCAGGGAGAAGCAGGAACAGGCAACGCGGGAGATTATACAACAGCTTCGGGCAATCAATATTTATCTTATGAATATGATGTAATACCCGAGCCAGTTGCTATTTATTATTTATCATTTATCATTTATTATTTATCAATGAGAAAATTCAAATCTTTAATTTGAATTTATAGTTACAAATTCATTCCAATTAAAATAATGGAATGAATTTAGTATTTGGTAGCCCGCTTCGACCCGAAGCGGGTAATTTAGAAAGATGTTTTGGAGTGCAGAAATGTTGGAATTTTGCGATAGCGAAATTTCATTTTCTGCAGCGATTGTGGAGCAATCGAATTTTGGAGTGCATTAATGTTGTCGCGTCAAAACTTTTGCAAAGAGCAACGCGACATTTAATGCAACGGTTGCAGAGCGACCGAAAAAATATTAACAATAAACTATTATGGAACTAAGATTTTTTTAAGAAATTGTAATTTATTTTCTCATCGAGAAAAAATAAATTATCGCAATAAATGATTTTTTTGATTTTGATAAATTTTTGAAAAAATCAATATTATTGCACTCCAAAGGAATAATAAACATACAAAAAAATATGAAAAAAAATATAATTTTAATTATTGCAATTTGTTTTTCTAACTTTGTTTTCGCGAATACAATTACCATTGGTGAGGGACCGGTGCTAGGAACCCTTTTCGGCGAAAATACTTATTACGAAGAATTAATGGATTGGATATCAAGCGATCTTCGTGGACTCGATCCGCAGGGCGATGCGGCAAATCCAGACGGCGGAGACGATGGTTATTACTGGTCACGTGATTTAATTGCCGGTTATTCGCGTCTGGAAAATGGGAATGCATATTTTCGCGCGGATTTATTTGATCTGGCTTTCGGAGCGGAAAACGGAAATATGGATATTTATTTTTTAATTGATTGCGCATCAGGCGGTACTACAACTTATCCAGACGGATTGTCCGGTGGTTCTGCAGCTGTCCAATGGGATTTAGCTTTATGTGTTTATGACGCTGTAGGCAACACATCCATCAAAATTTCTTCAGGAACAAGTCTTGGAACAAACGATTATCTCGGACAATATTTTCGCTCGGATCTTGATGGAATAGAAACCGGTATAAAGCAAAGTTTGCTTACTTCACTTGGTTGGGATGGTTCTTCGTCAATCAATTTTGAAATAGTAACCGCAAAAGATTTTGACGGAAATGTTCTTGATTCTTCAGGAATTTTAAATACCGGGACAGCAGAATCAAAACGCGCTAAATATTCCGTTATCCTTCACGCAAACCAATCTTTAAATAAAGTTGACGGGATAGGCCGTCATATACATCACGAAAATATTTCTTCCGGGCTTGACACAGGATTCCGCCGTGCGCTGGAGACTCACGAAATGTTTAATTTTCCTGCAAACTATCATTTCAGCGGAACTTTGCTTGCGGCTATGCAATGGGGCGTTACGCCTAAATCCACTCAAAATGAAATTTTGCAGGACGGACCGACTTTTATCAATTATTTCAAAGATTTTGTGGATGCCGACCAGAATGATGGAAGACCGGGCAAGCTTATCGGCGGAGTCTTTGCCGAACATATTATGCCGTATTTTGAAGGTAATTGTAATAAAGTAACCATCGATCTTTTTACGGATATGATGAGTAATTATTTTGATTTACTGCCTTCTGATGTTGATGTAATGCATGTTCCCGAAAGAGTTATCAGAAGCACTACAACCGGCATGTCACCACTCGACGGCCGAACTTTTGAAGATATTGAGTCAAGCGATTACACTGCAACTTATCTAGATGAAGTAAACCATCTGCATTTTTGGTTTTATCCTTCCGAAACTCCCTGGGCGGGCTTTAAATCAGGGGAAAGCGGAATTGATTTAACTATCGGTGAAGAAACTTATCAACACAAAGTTCATAAAATTAACGGCGTTTATTGCTTTATGATTAACGATCGTGAAGATAATTCGAAATTCTGGGTGCAGGACGATGGCTTGCGAATAGACACGCGATACACTCTTCTCGAAAAAGCCCGGTCGACCGATCAGAAGCAAATAACTGTCATCTTTGATGATTGGGAAGCTTTCGCCGGTCGCTCGTTTACAGATCAATCAGGAAATGACAATTACAAACGCTGGAACAAAACTGCGCGCTGGATTGCCAATCATCCATGGATTGAAGTTGTAACACTTAAAGATGCTCTTGCTGTCGTTCGAGCCGATGAAGTGAATTGGGTTATCAATCAGGGAACAGTTACTAACAAAGAGCCATCAACTTATGAATGGCTGCGTCATGCCTGCAAAGACAATGTAAGTAATCCTAAGCAAAGTTATGACAACTGGTATTACGGGACATCTTTCAGTGGTGGTGAAGAAGATTTTTATAATTATGTTCCAAAAGTTATTAGCGGCGCAGCTTTACCTTCGGGAAAAATTCATGGTGACCTGAATACCTCAGGTTCGTTAATGTATGACTCATGGGAAACAGTCGAAAAAATGCCGGAAGGTCGATTAAAAAAACTCGCGGAATTTTCTTATGCCGCTATGATTTATGAAACCGCCTGGCATGACGAAGACGAAGCTGCTTATCAGGGCGACGGTTATAAACCGCCGTGGACAGCAGGTGACGATACAACTTACGACGCTATCAGCGGATGGGCGCTCAGGCTTCAGA
>JAOZNZ010000145.1 GCA_029933535.1 bacterium
CTCCGCGTCCGCGCAGTAAATGCCGCTATCGCGGCTTTATTCCTGCACTCCACATGCATCAATCCAATAATCCATAAGCTGGAAGCTTATGTTACTTTGTATCAAAAACAATTTTAGCCAAATCGGCTAATTTATTAACCAGACTATCTCGAATAGAACGAACAAGTTTAAGTCTGTTATTTTTTAATTTATCATCTTCCGCGTTAACGCGCACGTCATCAAAGAAGACGTTTAATTTATCATAAAATTCACCTGCGATATTATTTACGGCAGATTTATAGTCATTATTGTCGATAGATTCCCCAAGTTCTTTTTCTGCAATTTTCCATTCCGCCCATAATTCTCTTTCAAGCTGCTCTGAAAATAAATTTTCATCGACATCAGTATTTAAAAGTTCTGCACTCTTAGTAATATTGTAGCAGCGCTCAACAATTGTGCACGCTCTTTGGAATTCAGGTGAATCAACAATTTCCGTTAATTGAACTGCTTTATCCGCTGCATTTGTAATATCATCCCATCCGGAAGAAATCACAGCATTAATGACATCATACCGCACACCGTTTTCTTTTAGCAGTGTTTCAAATCTTCCTTGAATAATCTGAATAACTAAGTCGATTGTTTTACAGGAATTATCCAAATCAAATTTCGCGGCAGCTTCTTCAAGCAATTTCTTAATCGAAAAATGTAAGTTGTGCTTAATTATAGTTTTAAGCATTCCAAGAGACTGACGACGCAGCGCGTAAGGGTCGGCAGAACCTGTTGGTCCAAGTCCTACAGCGCAGCACCCCACCAAAGTATCAATTCTATCCGCGATACTTACAAGAGCACCTTCAAGCGAAACCGGAAGAGAATCATCCGCGCTGCGCGGTTTATACATTTCTTCGATAGCCCGGCAAACATTTTCAGGTTCACTGTCAGTTTCATGAGCATAAATTTTCCCCATTATTCCCTGAAGATTTGGAAATTCATTAACCATCGCTGTAGTAAGATCAGCACGCGAAAGATAAGCTGCCCTGGAAGCCGGTATTGCGAGTTGTTTCTGATTGATTGTGTTTGCCATTGACTCAACGAGTTCGCAAATTCTGTTTGTTTTATCGAAATACGAGCCCAGTTTATCCTGGAACACGATATTTTTCAATTTTTCTACACGAGAGTCAAGTTTTTCTTTTTTATCTTCATCCCAGAAAAATTTTGCGTCATCAAGACGTGCCAGGATTACTCGTTCATAGCCATTTCGAATAAGTTTTTCATCATCGAGATCGTTATTTGTTACAGACAAAAAGCCGGCTGCAACGCTGCCGTCATCATTATAGATCAGAAAGCTTTTCTGATGTTTTTTCAACGCATTCTCGAGAACAGATTCAGGAAGCGCGAGCATGGAATCAGGAAAAGTTCCTCGAATTACATTTGGCCATTCTACTAAATTAGCGCAAGTTGTAACAAGAAATTTATCGATTCTTTCTTCTATTGCTCCATGACTAAGCAATTGATTAATAATAATTTGCTCTCTTTCCACTGAATCAAGAATAACATAAGCAGACTTTAATTTTTCTTTATAAATTGCCGGGTCAGCAGACTCAAAAATAATCTTATCCGGTGAAATAAATCTGTGACCGTAAGAAATCCGGTCAGCTTTTAATCCGTCCAACTTGACCGGAATAACTTCTTTACCCAAAAGCGCCACTAACCATCGAATCGGTCGTGCAAAAATTGTAGGTTTATCTTCCCAACGCATAGATTTAGGAGAACGCAATTTACGAATAATTACTGGAATGGATTCCTTAAGAAGATCAATTGCTTTAGCGCCACCGGTTTGAATTTCCGCGTAAAGATATTCTCTTCCATCAAAAGTTTGTGTTTCAAGCTTTTCAATTGCGATACCTGTTTTTTTGGCAAAAGCTTCCGCGGCTTTTGTCGGTACACCTTCTTTAAAAGCAACACTTGCCGGCGGACCTTTTAATTTTTCGTTTTTAACCGGTTGGGTTTCAGCAAGATTTTCGCAAAAGAGAGCTATTCGCCTTGGAGTAAAATCCAGGCTAATACCTTGAGCATTCAAGTTAAGTTTAGAGAATTCATCGGTAAACAATTTTTTCAATTGTTTACTGTAAGGGACGAGGTACGACGCCGGTATTTCTTCTGTTCCTATTTCTAATAAAAAGTTCATATTGTAATTAGTAGTGTTCAGGTGTCAGGAAATTCGTCCCGAGCGCGCTAGCGCCTCGGGATGAATTTAGTATTCACTTCATCCTTGGGTGTTCGGTGTTCGGTGTTCGATGTTCGGTGTTCGATGTTCGGTGTTCGATGTTCGGTGTTCGATGTTCGATGTTCGATGTTCGATGTTCAGTGTTCAGTGATTGGTCGAATTGGTCGAATTGGACGAATTGGACGAATATGCCCTAATTTCAAGTTTCTAATTTCCAATTTCAACTCCCTAAATATATTTTCGCGCAATCTACTGCCATCGTTCTGATACGGGTTATGTATCCGGTTCTTTGGGTAACACTTATTGCCCCACGGGCGTCAAGCATATTAAACCAATGCGAACATTTAAGCAGCCATTCATAAGCCGGCAGCACGAGATTTTTCGCAAGAGCGTCTTTGCATTCCTGTTCAGCCATATTGAAAAGTTCCCAATGGCGTTCAATATTAGCGACATCAAAACTATAGGTCGCAAATTCAAATTCATATTTTTTAAATAAATCACGATAAGTAACTCCTTCAACCCATTCAACATCCATAACATGATCAACTCCCTGTATAAAAGCGGCTATTCTGTCAAGGCCATAAGTTAATTCCACCGGTATTGGATTCAGCTCAAGTCCGGCCATTTGCTGAAAGTAAGTAAATTGAGTTATTTCCGTACCGTCACAAAGCACTTGCCATCCGAGACCTGTAGCGCCAAGAGTTGGAGATTCCCAGTCATCCTCTTCGAAACGAATATCATGGTGACGTGTATCGATACCGATAGCACGAAGGCTTTCGAGGTATATTTCCTGAGCATCAGAAGGTGATGGTTTAAGAATCACCTGAAACTGATGGTGCTTATAGAGGCGATTTGGATTATCGCCATAGCGACCGTCTGAAGGCCTCCTTGATGGTTGAACATAAGCGACCTTCCATGGTTCTTCACCGAGCACACCAAAAAAAGTATGCGGATGGAAAGTACCGGCACCGACTTCTTCGTCAAAGGGTTGAGAAAGTACGCATCCATAATCTCCCCAGAATTTCTGGAGTTCAAGAATAATATTTTGTAGAGTAGGTTTTTTACCGGTCATTGGAGTTCTTCAATAAAAATAAATAAATTTAATATAGTAATATAGTTAAATTATTTTACAGAAAAGCGGAAAAAAGCGCAATAACCTTGACTTTAAATCGCTCTTTTTCTATAATATTGTAAGTTTATATGGTAACAAGCACATTATGTTGTGCTAATAATTCTACACTTCGGATACTAACCATGATTTGTCCAAAATGCGGATCTACAAACGATAAAGTGATTGATTCTCGTAGTGCTCATAACGGTCGCGCTATCAGACGCCGTCGCGAGTGTTATGGTTGCTCATACAGATTTACGACATACGAGACAATCGAAGCCCCGTTACAGGTAATCAAACAAGACGGAAGCCGCGAAGAATTCAGCAAGGAAAAACTGGTAAACGGATTGCGTCGCGCTTGCCATAAACGTCCTGTAAGTATAAGTGTAATTGAAGATCTTGTCATGTCGATCCAGCATCACTTTGAGCAGACACATTTGCGTGAAGTACCTGCTAAAGAAATTGGCGGGATGATAATGGATAAATTACGCGAAATTGACGATGTTGCTTATGTGCGTTTTGCATCAGTTTACAGAAAGTTTACCGATGCAACTCAATTTGCCGATGCAGCACATAAACTTAAAACTTCAAATTAAGCTTTGGTTACTATAACTTCTGATTATGCCTTCCTCTCAACTTTCTCATGTTCGAAAACGTGACAAGCGGCTTGTTCCTTTTGAGCCGGAGAAAATTATTCGCAGCATAGAATCTGCCGCACGTTCCTGTCGATGTAATGACAATTTTTTTTCACGGGAAATTGCCGAGGCAGTAATTCTATATCTCGAAAAAAAATACTCCTCCGCTCATCCATCAACTCACGATATCGCAACTGCCGTCAACATTGTTCTTTCGAGTTTAAATCACGATAATGTTGCCACTGCATTTCAATCCTTTCAGTTTGAACGGCAAAACAGCCGATTACGATGTACAGTATGGAAACCATCTCAACCATCTCTTTTTAACTCGGATTTAGGCATTCAGGTAACCATTAACGGCGGGCAAAGAACAACTACTTGGGACCGAACGCGAATCATTCGCGCGCTCGAAAATGAAGCAAAAATATCAAGAAAAATAGCCGAAGATATTGCCAGAACAGTCGAACATAAAATAATGTCTTCCGACATAAGCCGCGTGACTACAACTCTTATTCGTGCTCTTACCGATAATGAGCTTTTGAGTCGTGGTTACACATCTGCTTTACGTCAATTATCATCGGTAACAGTTCCATTTACAGACATATCTGAATTTTTAAAAGATAATTCTGATGCTAATATTGTAAAAAAAGCAGGTATTCAAACGACACTCCCCTACGTCCTTTCTCAAGTTTATTCTGAAGATGTAGCCAACGCTTACAGACGAGGAATGATACATTTGCACGGTCTATCGCACCCATTTTCCACGTATGAAAAGTTTTTGGAAATTGATTTCAACGGCAAATCAACAAGAGAACTCAGAATTGAATTGCTTAATTTTATAGACCGGATAAAATCAGGAATAATATCAAGACTATTAATCAGAATTGACGAAAGTTTATTAAAACCAGGTTTTAAAGAATGTATTTCAGAAATATGCGACTTTGCCGCTATGCTAGATAAAAAAGATTCTATTGTTTTTATCATAGAAACTAAGGAAACCGAAAGAATTACAGAAATATTCTCGAAGATAACTCCCTTAAACACCGTAAGAATTTCATTCTGCGGCACATCAGTTTCTATCGATCATTTACTGGAATTATATAATTGCGGTTGGCGCATTTCCCGGGAAAAGAATAAAAAAGCAACGTTCATCTCAGGCAAAACAACCATTAACCTTCCTCAAACAGTTTATAGAGCTCACGGCAGAGACCTTGACGGTGTTATAGAAGAATTGTACCGTTCTATCGAATTAGTAGTTCAAGCTCACAGACAATTTACTTTATACAGAAAAAAGCATAACCTTAAGCTTGATAACAATTCATTTGGTGCAATGGAGGTGATTGGTCTTTATGAAGCTGTCTCTATTTTGACCGGAGCCGGTGTTTTTGACAATGATGAAAGCCTTGCCTGCACACGTGTTCTTTTAAATGTTCTTCATAACGGTCTTAAACAAGCAGCAAAATCATACGGCTTAAAAATGTGCATGATTACCGGCGAATCGAATAATTCCGGCAGGCGTTTTTCTATAATTGACCAAAGTCTTTTCCCTGAGATTTTTGGATTCCTGCCACTTCAATCGGAAAGTTTGGAAAACATAATTCCGCCATACAATTTATTTTATTTTAATCCGGATAAATATAATTCATACAACGATTTTATTCCTATAGCTAAAAAAATATCAAGCTATTTTGATTGTGGTGCAATTCCCGTAAAAATCAAAACTGAAAATCAGGATGAAATAAAAGAAATTTTCTCTTTGATGATAAAAAACAAATGTGAATTTCTTGTTCATAATAATAATATAATTCAGAAAATACCCGAACAGGAAAACAAAAATCAAGAAAATTTTGGTTGGTAATCGATGATAGGTAATCGGTAATGGGAGTTATGGGACTGATTAGTTCTTTAATAAATAAAGCCGGCACTTCGCGAACATCGAACATTGAACACCGAACATTGAACATTGAACATCGCCCGAAATTCTCCGGGTGCTTCGCAAACACCCAAGGATGAAGTAAATACTAAATTCATCCCGAGGCGCTAACGCGCTTGGGATGAATTTCCTGACACCTGACACCTGACAACTTATGAAAAATACCATCGCCATAATTCCCGCTGCAGGTTCCGCCAGCCGAATGGGATTTGATAAAACTACATCCAAACTGAATGGTATTCCCCTTCTCGCGCGAACGATTCAAGCCATTAGCTCAGCTGAAAGTATTTCAGGAATAATTGTAGCTGTACCTTCGGAAAAAATAACAAAAGTCACGAAAGATATTGTTGATAAATATAATCTCAACAAAGTAATGAAAGTTGTTACAGGGGGTAATACAAGAACAGAAACCGTTTGGAACGCGTTGCAGGCAATTGAACATCCTGCAGAAATTGTAGTGATTCACGATGGGGCGCGGCCATTTATTTCTACTGACATAATAGAAAAATCAATAAAAGCTGCAAAACAGTTTGGCGGGGCAATAGTTGCAACAAAAGTTATTCCAACAATTAAAGAAGTAAATTCTAAAAAAGAAATTCATCGAACAATTGACCGCAGTAAACTTTGGGCGGCGGCAACACCGCAAGTATTCCGATACGAAGAATTTCTTGAAGCATACAAAGATTTTTTAAAAGAAAGAATTGATTATAAGAATATAACAGATGACGCGCAAATATTTGAATTATTCGGCAAGACAGTTAAAATTGTTGAAGGCGATTGTGAAAACATCAAAATAACCACGCCATTCGACTGGAAAACAGCAGAAATGTTGGTAATTCGTAGTTCGTAGTTGGTGCTTGGTGCTTTGACGTTTGACGTTTGACATTTGATATTGGATATTAAACTTAACCTTAACGCCAAATGTATAAAATTCAATTTGCTCAACAGAGCAAATTTACTCAGTCGGGACTCACGCTAAGTTTAATTGTCCCGACAATCTTTGTCCTTTTAAACTTTCAATCAATTAATATGATAGGTATGAGTTGCAATTGTTTTCTTATCACTTTTAAATATAGTTAAAAGTACTGCTGATTGATCGTCTACGCGACCTTCACAGACGCCATTCCCGATATAATTTATATCATCGAAATCATCGCTTTTCCATTTTAGTGATTTCAAATTTTTATCATAATTACTAACATAATTATGGTAAGTAGAAGCGTAATTTATGATAAAAACTTTTGATTTATCCAGAACGACACAACTAAAAATTGGTGCTTCCTCAATACTATTCAAGAGAGCAGATTTTTTCCCGATTTTAAAAGCATAAATTTTTGTATTATCAGAATTTCCGACATAAAGATTTTTACCATTCCATGCAAGAGCGGACCAATGCACACCAACTTCACTATCCAGTTGAAAGTTATCGGTGATTTTTTTTCCTTTCTTGTTCAAATAAGAAACTGGTAAATTAGTAATTCCGATATTAAGCCAGTAAAGTAATCCACCATATTGATCGACTTCTATATTAAGATAATATCCATTTTGAAATGAAATATTAAATGTAGAATAAGGTTTACCTTTTTTTGTATAAGTAATAACTTTTGATCCTGCACTTATAACTAATTGAGCAACTACCCCATTAGGAAATACATCAAAGATTTCTTTATTTGAGGCAGGGATTTCAAATAATTTTTTAGATAAAGTTTTGTTATATGCCATTAAACCATAATTTGAATCCGAATAAGTAAAAACACAAACAATTTTACCAACAACTTCCGCCCGGCTCAAATTGGGAATTTGAAGTTCTCTAACCAGATCGAAAGACTTCCCTTTAAGTTTATACGAAGCGATTTTATCTTCTTCATTATTAGTAAAGATAGCCATTTTACCAT
>JAOZNZ010000762.1 GCA_029933535.1 bacterium
TAAATGCTTTACAATCGCGCATCTTATCTCATTCCACAAATATTGATCTGGAAGTATATATAAAAGTTGTTGATGATTGTACAGAGGGTGGCTGGGCGTGGCTCGCTGTTGACGCTTTTTCTAAAATCGGCTACGATTCTTATTTCGGGCAAAATAACGGTTATGAACTTGGTGATTTTTCCGATTGGACTAAGGCGGGCTCTGCTTTCGGAAACGAGCCTGTTACAACTAATTATGCTCCCTGGTTTTTTGAAAAATGCGGACTTGATGGAAAATATTACGCGAATTCAATGGTTGGAACTGAACCGGCTGTCGGAATGTTGACCTCTCCTTCTTTTGTTATTCCGGATGGTTACTCAATAAACTTTTTGATAGGAGGTTGGTCATCATGGGGCGGAGGAAAGGGCGCTTACAATTATGTCTCACTTAAACGTGTTTCTGATGACAGCGAAATCGACAGAGTTTATGCACCGGGAAGCAATGCACTACTTGAAAAATCATTTGAGACTGCTTCTGCTTATGGTCAGGAAGTTTATGTTGAAGTTGTTGATAATTGCACAAGTGGTGGCTATGCCTGGCTCTCTGCAGACAATTTCCAAGTGGTAAAAGAAATTGATTTTTCTGATCTTGAAGTCGAAAATGAAAACTTTTCCTCACCGGTCGTTCCTATTGGCGAAGGGAGTCTAATTGTTGATAATTGGTGCATTAAAGGTAATGCCGGTCTTACGAACATCAGTCCGCAAATTTCTCCTTTATCCGGCCAGACAATTTACATTAATGGCAGCGAACTTTTTCAAACTTTTGAAGGAGTTAAACTTAAACCGGATACAATTTATAACTTGACTTTTGATTCTTATTCAATTGGTTCGGATCAGACTATTAAAGCAGGGATAGCTTATGGAATTGGTTCCGGTGAAAACAGTGCTTTTGTCGCGCCGATCGCTACGGAAAATGTAATGGATATTAACGAAGGAACAGGCGGTTGGCTTGGTGATGATTTTGCAAGCGGAGCTTTATTTACAAACATTCTTAATCCTTCGGTGGATGATCCTGCCATATCGCATGTCTTTAGTTTTAAAACGCCGGAAAATCTTGATTACACAAGAATAAGCTGCGATCTTGGTGTCAGATTCTGGGATGCTTCCGGTTCACAAATTCAATTGGACAATGTTGTGGTAACAAATTTTCCTATCCCGGAAGGAAGTTCGGTTATCTGTTATATGTTATCAGTTATCGGTATATTTTTCGCAACGCGAAAATTATAGATGAAGGGTCGCCGTCCCCGGCGGTCTAAATATGGAGTGCAGTAATAAAGACTCGCTCAAAAAGTAAGCAAATCCGGCGAGTCATTTACTGCGACTGTTGCATAGCAAAAGAAATCCCCGCATGAAATATAAAATTGCACAAATAGTGTCAAAAACGGTTTTTTTGTTATAGTTTGAATTCTCAGTTTATGGTATTATAAAACAATAATACAATCGACATAATTTGTCGTCTGTAATCGCCAAATCGGAACGTTCGGTTTGATTATATTTATTGGAATATTTGAATTGCTAATAAGACAACATGAAACTTTACAAAATGAATAAATACATTGTCAACATTTTATTATTAATTGTTATCGCAACTTCAATAACAGAAAAAAGTCGCGCTGTCGTAAAACGATGGACAAGAATCTGGGGTTCGGATAATCTGGAATATACTTATGGAATTGCCGCCGATAACAATAGTAATATTTATGTAGTCGGTGAAACTTTCGGAAGTTTTGACGGGCAAACAAACTATGGTTATTCTGATATCTTTATTTCAAAATATAATATCAACGGCGAAAGACAATGGTCGAGAATACAGGGATCGGATAATATTGATGTCGCAAGTGCGGTTACTGTTGATTTGCATGGAAATGTAATTCTTGCCGGTGGTGGATACGGAGGTTTTAATAATCAAACGAACGCAGGATATGTGGATAATCTTATTATAAA
>JAOZNZ010000763.1 GCA_029933535.1 bacterium
ATCATCGATTAATCCCTTCAATCCTTTCCAGGCTTCGATGTATCTCTCAACATTTTTTACTCCGTTATTGTGTTCGTCATAAATGTGCTGAATAACAGTTTTACCCGATTTCAGTTTATGTGTGTACGGAACATGATGAAACCAGAGCAATAATTCTTCCGGACAACTCTCAGGGGATTCATATATCAATGATACGGGTTTGGTATACTGTCCGGCATATTTACTGCCTGTAGCGGATGTGCGATCATATCCAACGCCTTTTGCATCCGCGCGATGATAGTTTTCCCGTACGACAGGATCGGGATCGTAATGATTTATATTACACAGTAAATTCATACCCAGTGAAGACGTGTATTGTTCATACACGCGCCAGGATTGCATGAGTATATCGACAATAGTTTTTACAACAACCGGATTCGAACCGAACGTCATTCGCACAAATTCCTCTGCAATCGTTTCGGCAGAAAGTGCCGGATTCCACGCCAATCGGCCGTATCCGAATGTATTTGCCGCTGCCAGATGATGACCTGTCCAGTTCCTTTCCGATCCAATATTCATAACACCTGTCATACCGGCATGACGATTATCAAATAGTTCTCCGGTGACAATGCAACTCACCTTCGACCCTTTTCCTTTCGCATGAGTATCGAAATTCAGCACTTCTTTCCATAGAGGAACCAGATAGACTGCATGTGTTGAAAAACCCAAATACTCCTGTGTGATTTGAAACTCAAGCATTGGATTTGTCTTGGGCATGGCACCAAATAATGGTGAAACCGCTTCACGAACCTGAAAGTCCAACGGACCGTTCTTGATCTGAAGAATGACATTCTCAGCAAATTTACCATCCAATGGTTGAAAAAATTGATGCGCCTGGGCTGCACGATCAGGATTCAAATCTTTGACTCCATAAACAAATGCGCGCCATATCACCAAACCGTCATGTGGTTCAAGAGATTTACCTAGCATGTTCGCTCCGTCAGTTTGTGTGCGTCCATACGTTAACGGACCTGCTTCACCTTCGGAATCTGCTTTTACCAGAAATCCGCCAAAATCCGGTATGGCCTTATATATTGCATTCGCGCGTTTGGTCCACCAGGCTTGCACTTTAGGATCCAAAGGATCTGCTGTGGCTAAATCCCCGGTGATGATTGGACTCGCAAAATTTACCGATAGGTAAATCCGGATACCGTAAGGTCGAAAAACAGATGCCAAAGCCGCTACCTTTTTTAGATAAGCATCCGTAATGAGACGCCAACCGTTAAGAGCGCCGTTCTGATAAGTATTCACGTTATTCACCACGCAGGCATTGATGCCGATTGAAGCCAGCATGCGTGCATAATCTGTATAACGCTCTTCAAGTCGCGGTAAATTATCCCAGTGGAAAATCGATGAACCGGCATATCCGCGTTCAACATCTCCACGCGGATTATCCCAGTGATTCACCATCCGCAAAGCTATTTGTGGTTCGTCATGAACATCGATTGAATCAATGTTCTGCTCAGTCTGCATGAGACGCAGAAAATGAAAAGCACCGTACAATGCACCGCATTCTGTTGTGCCGCAAATTACCGTTACAGCTTTGCCGTTGACACATCCGGAACGAATTACATAACCATCCTGCTGTAATTTAGATATATCGTTTGAGGCCACAACAGACGAGAAGTGCTTAAAAGACTTTCCTGTCGCAAGAATAATTGTACCTTCGTGTGTCACCTCTGATACAATGGAAATATTAGTCCCGGTCATCTTAGATATTCCGCGCGAAAGTTCTGTCGCGCCAGCGTCCAAAATCGCCCCGTTCTCCAAAACAACAATTGCTTTGCAGCGATCGCGATATTTGTTCAGCAAAACTTTATCCGTAGCCGGCGCATATCGCAACCAGAAATCATAACCATCTTCATCGGGAAGTTTTGTTTTCTTAGCATCAATGAAATCTGCTTCAACATTTTTAATGCAAGGTAAATTAGTAACAGCAG
>JAOZNZ010000764.1 GCA_029933535.1 bacterium
AAGTCAGAGTTCATATCGTATCTCCAATTGCGGGGACGTTTCTCCCAGTTCCCATTTCCAAGCCATGTTGGATTAACGTTAAAATCATCAATCATAATATCTCCCCCATCCCCGGTTGCGTATAATTTATCAATGAAAAATGTCGTCGTTTTTCCTGCCGGTAAATTATTAGCATCATCCGGAAAACCGCCAATCGCCAGCCAGTAAATTGATATAGGTTCTTCAGGATATTCTATTAAAGTATTAATTGTTACCCATCCCTCGGCATTTACTACAACAGCTGTTCCCGCAACATGTAAGTCAAGATCTGATTTTAATTCCACACGGACAGTGTAGGGTTGACCAAGATCCGGAGCCCATATATCTAAATTAATTTCCGGTGCATTGGTCCAGACATACGGAAAAAGACCAAACTCCGTGTGCAGTTGAGCGTTGCTGCCGCTATCGACGAGGTGGTACGCAAGACACGAACGACCATCGAAATTAGTATAGCTAAGTCGACGAATTAAAGAATCCGGACTTGGGGCCCACCAGGTTTCATCTCCCCAATGCGGTGAATCGAAAGTCTCCCAGACATTACTGTCCGGAACTGCAATACTTCCCGGTGTAAAGTTAGCCTGAACTGTTCGCGAAACACTCATCGTCAGGATTATCGGATTGACTGAACCTAAAGCATCACCACTCCAGTTTGTAAATGTATATCCGGTATTAGCAGTAGCGGTGATTGTTACAACTTCATTCGTTAAAAACCACTCACCCGGAGGAGAAACTTCTACTGTTCCTCCAAACCACGGAGAAGCCGAAAGCATAAGCTTGTTTGTTGGTGAAATAACACTTGAGTAGGTTAGGCACGCAATCATTCCACCCGCTGTTTCGACAACCACATCTCCGTTGTTTAATAAAGTTGGTGTTGAACCGGAAGCTTCAAGCCAGCTGGCATCGGGTGAAAGTGGTATGGCCCACAAAGTTGTTGTACTTGTACCGTTATCTTGAATCCCTTTTGCTGTTGCTGTTCCACCCACACTAAACACACTGATGATTATGTTTCCCGGCGCGGCAACAACGCATCCACCACGTCCCTCACCGCAGTTGGCATCCCATTTCAAAGTACCGTCTGCAGTGTTCAAGGCGGTAATCCCGGTAACAGGATTACAGCAGTAAAGTGTGGCATTGTCAGGGCTTAAAGCAAATGCGCCCCGGTTTCCCCATACATCTCCGCCAAACGAATATATCCAATTTGTTGAACCATCCAACGGATTTAATTTGACCACTATATCCGGATCAGTACCGGTACTTTGGCCATCAAATCCGCAATAAATATTACCAGAATCGTCAACAACAGGCTGACATCCTTCACTGTTACCAATTGTAGCAAATGTTTTTGACCAGGCGGTCACACCTGAAGTCGCATCCGCGGCAATAATCTTCCCGCTATTATTGCTTGCCCTGAAATACACTCTTGAGCCGTCCGGGCTTAGGGCTGCGCCTGTGTCTGTCCAGAAATCCACTCCTTCACCACCGGAGTTGCCGTCAATATTATTCCAAAGACTTGTTCCACCATGAGCGTCATAACAATGCAAACCTGCATCCGACCATTTGGAACCGAAAATAACTTTGTCATCATGAACCAGAACCGCCCCACCCAGCATTTGGTCAACTGCATTTGTCCAGATGATGTCTCCGGTTGTTTTGTCGATACAAGCGATCATACCGTAGCCGGCATCATTAATCTCGTTGGCATAAACACGGTCATCAGTAACTACCGGAGTGCCTATGGCATAAATACTTGATATCTTTCGTGTCCAGAGATTGTCCCCTGTTGCAAGGTCAAGTGCCAAAAGATTGCCATCACCGTTTGCAGCGACAGAATTAACGCTAATATATAACCGTTCGTTGTCAGTTACAGCACTTCCAAGTTTAGGCACACCTCCCCACAGCATACCTGCAGCAGTCACAGTTGTGTTTGTCCATTTTATTT
>JAOZNZ010000765.1 GCA_029933535.1 bacterium
AAAAATTTTGTGCAGCACTTTTAAGAAAACTCAAAAAAAATAACGGTGCTGTTGTGTTTACATCAGAAATTATCCGCAATGCACAAATGAAAAAAATCGGTGACGCTAGTCAACCGGTTTCAACCGTTTTATCAAAAATTATTCTTAAAAAACTTAACCAAAACTCTTATTCGATAATTATAGATCCAGAAAAGCTTTTTGACACGGCACATATTTCAAAACAGGATGTTAAAGACAGTTTCTTAACCGGAAAAGCTGCTGTGCGTCTTGCTTTACGTACTGCAAAACAGGGAACGAATATTATTGTTGCAAACAGATTATCTTTTGACGGTAAGAACAAACTAACGTTTGAAGTAGTACCATTGTTTGAAGCGATAAATACTCCACGCAAATTACCGAAGAAGATTGAAGCGGAGAATTTACAACGATTCTTATAAAAAATAATTTGCCCACGGAACACACAGAAAGACACGGGAAAAGTAATAAATAATGTATAAATTAAAATGATTTTGTCCTAAATGATTTTGTAAGATAAATTTAATTCGTGAAATTCGTGTCGTTTTTTTGAATAAACACTTGACAATCACACGAAAATAGTGTACACTATTAATGAAATTAATGCTTTGATTATTTTTAACTTAACTGAGAAATATTATGTTGAAAAATATTACTTTGAGCGCTGAGGAATTTCTTGTCCAAAAAGCAAGACAAAAAGCGCTTAAAGAAAAAATGTCCCTTAATGATTTGTTTAGGCAATGGCTTTTAAAATATACTACCACAGGCGAATCAGTAAATGATTATAAAAAATTAATGAATAGTCTTAAACACGTCAATGCAGGTAGAACATTTAACAGGGATGAAGCTAATGAACGCTAAATTTTTTATCGATACAAATATTTTTGTCTATACATTTGATTCTTCAGCCCCGGCAAAGAAAAAAAAATCACAGAAAATTATCGCTAAGGCATTAGAAAATGGTTTGGGAGTTATAAGTTATCAAGTTGTTCAGGAATTTATTAATGTCGCAACGCGTAAGTTTAAAACCCCTATGTCTATTCATGAATGCCGCCAATACGTTGAAACTGTCATGCAGCCTTTATGTGAAATATATCCAACGTTTGATCTATATAAAAAATCATTGGAGACTATGAATGAAACAGGTTATTCATTTTATGATTCACTTATTTTAACTGCAGCGATAATTAGTAATTGCAAGGTTCTTTATTCTGAAGATTTGCATGCGGGACACAAATTATCAAGGTTTACAATAAAAAATCCATTTTAAATGAATTAACAGGTGAAAATATTGTTTAAATACTAATGAATATAAAGTTATTTATTAATCATTTTGCTGTAAATCATTTTGCAAATAAAAATTTATTATGAAAAATACATACGCTATAACTGACGGAATAATTTTTACCGGAAATGATGTTTTAAAAAATCACGCGCTGGTAATAAAAAATAAAACTATCGAAAAAATCGTTCCGCAAAGTGAACTGGATCAAAATATAGAAAAAATATCCGCTGACGGAAGATTAATTGTTCCGGGATTCGTTAACGCGCATCATCACTTTTATTCCGCTCTTGCTACCGGTCTCGCAGTCGCGCCGTGCTCAAACTTTCTTGATGTGCTGGAAAATCTATGGTGGAAACTTGATGCCGCGTTGACTATTGATGATGTTCGCTTATCCGCCAAATGGACAATTGCGCAATGTGTAAAAAACGGTGTTACAACTGTATTTGACCATCACGCATCTTATAATGCAATTCCGGATTCACTTAATTCAATTAAAAGCGAAATTGAAAGTGCGGGAATCAGGGGAGTGCTTTGTTTTGAAACCTCCGACCGAAACGGTGAAGAAAAAGCTGTTGAGGCAATAAATGAAAATGTTTGTTTTGAAGAAAGCGAAAATGTTAAAAAACTTTTCGGGCTTCATGCCGCATTTACAATCTCCGATAAAACTTTTGAAAAAAT
>JAOZNZ010000766.1 GCA_029933535.1 bacterium
CCTGACACCTGACACCTGACACCTGACACCTGACACCTGACACCTGACACCTACTAACTATTAACTATTAACTATTAACATGACAATAACTGTTGCAAGCGGTAAAGGCGGAACAGGAAAAACTACTTTTTCTGTTAATCTTGCCTACGCTTTATCTTATCAAAATATTAAAGTAAATCTTCTTGACTGCGATGTGGAAGAGCCAAACGATTTTCTTTTTATTAATCCCAAAATAACGGATGAGCAGTCCGTCACAGCATTAAAACCCGAATGGGATGAAAATAAATGCTGTGATTCTGGAAAATGCGCGGAAGTTTGTACATATAATGCTATCGCGCGGGTAAATGGTAAAACGCTTATCTTTAATGAATTGTGCCATAGTTGCGGTGCGTGCAGTTATATTTGTCCAAGCAATGCCCTTATTGAAAAAGAAGTAGAAATCGGTCAGGTGAAATTCGCGATAATTAATGAGAATTTTCACTTCGCTTATGGCATATTAAATGTCGGTGAGGCATTAGCGCCGACAATTGTTAAAAATGTTAAAAAGAAAATTGACTCAAATTTTATTAACATAATTGACGCATCACCGGGAACAGCTTGTCCGGTTGTTGAAGCGCTAAATGGAGCTGACGTATCTGTATTAGTAACTGAGCCGACTCCATTTGGTGTTCATGATTTAAAACTTGCGGCATCGTTAACGCAGAAGTTAGGCCTTCCAACCGGAATAGTAGTGAATAAATCTGATGGAGAAGATAAAATAATCAGTGATTTTGCTAAAGAAACAGGAATACCGATAATTGGCAGGATACCTTTTAAGAGAGAGTTTGCGGAAACTTATTCTTATGGCGGTGTTTTAGTTGAAAAGCATGAAGAGTTGATAGATGTTTTTATGGATATTTATAAGAATATTAATGAGCTGAAGGGGACATCTCCATCACCGAACAAAATAGAAGTTTTTACTGAAAAAATCGACCCTCAAAATATAAATACTTTCGAAATCGATGAAATCAATAAAACTCCTTATAAAGAAACCGTCGTTATTAGCGGCAAAGGAGGAACAGGTAAAACTTCAGTTCTTTCTTCTCTCGCGTTGATTTCTGAAAAAAGCGTTTTGGCTGATAATGATGTTGATGCAGCGGATCTTCACCTCGTTTTAAAACCGGAGATTATTGAAAAACACGAGTTTTCAGGCGGGAATGTTGCTGTTATTGATCAGAAAAAATGTATAAGCTGTGGTAAATGCGAAGAGTTATGTCATTTCGACGCGATACATCATAATGATATATACTTAATAGATGAATTAAGCTGTGAAGGTTGCGGACTCTGTTCTCTCGCATGCCCGGTTGACGCAATTTCCGAACACGAAGTTATTAACGGGAATTGGTTTGTTTCGGAAACAAAAACAGCTCCGATGGTTCATGCTTTGCTCGGAGTTGCTGAAGAAAATACGGGCAAACTTGTTACCAAAGTTAGAAAAACCGCATCGGCGATTGCATCTCAGAAAAAATATGATAAAATATTAGCTGATGGACCTCCGGGAACAGGTTGCCCGGTTATTGCCTCGCTTTCGGGTGTCGATTTGGCCGTTATTGTTACCGAACCGACTGTTTCCGGTGTACATGATCTTGAACGCGTATTAAAACTCGCAAAACATTTTCGTGTTGAATCGAAAGTAGTAATAAACAAAGCTGATTTGAATAAAAATCAAGCAGATAGAATTTATAATCTCGCAAATGAAAGCGGAGCAGAAGTAATCGCGGAGATCCCGTTTGATGATAATGTGCTTAACGCTTTGAAAGAAGGGAAGACTGTGATTGAATATAATGATCAGGCACCTGCCTCGAAAATTATTAAAGAAATTTATAAAATAATTAGTGAGTAGTGAGTAGTGAGTAGTAGGTGTCAGGTGTCAGGTGTCAGGTTATTCCCCCTTTTTATAAAGTGGAACATCCCGAGTATTCCCTCGGGAGTGGGTT
>JAOZNZ010000146.1 GCA_029933535.1 bacterium
CCAAAAGGCGAACTTCACCATAAAGGCGCTCAAAACAAATTCACTGAATGGACAACAGAATATTTAATAAAAAATGAAAAAGACTTTGAACTGTGGAATGAATTTTATCCGGTTCCGGTTAAAGCTGACTTTTCTGAAATCCAGGCGGTAAAAGACAGACTCGGTGATAAAGGTATCATTCGCTCACATCCGTTCAGTCCGGGACAAGGAAGTCCATGGCAAAGTTTCTGCACTCTCTTTGATACCGAAAAAGCTATTTTTATGGCAATGGATGAACCTGAAAAACTTCATCATTTCTTAAATGGTATCCTGAAAAAAACTGTGCAAGTCTCCGAAATGTGGAATGGCTCACCGGCAGACATGGTTGAAACAGACGGCGGTGCAGGTTCATCAACAGTTATCAGTCCGGCAATGTTTGAAAAATTTTGTCTGCCATACGATAAAATACAAAATGATGCCTTACAAAACGCGGGATTAAAAGTCGTTTGCCATTTATGTGGAGGACTTATGCCGCTGCTCGATTTAGTCGTTCAGACAGGAGCTGACGGTCTTGAAACAATGACTCCTCCTTCAATGGGCGGTGACTGTAATTTAAAAGAAGCTTCAGAAAAAGTTGGCGATAAGCTATTTTTTATAGGCGGTTTTGACCAAAACGCCGGATTTGAACACGGAACACCTGAAACCGCAAAAAAACAGGTGTTTGAATGTTTCGAAGCAACTAAAGAACAAGCAGGTTATATTATTTGTCCTTCAGACCATTTTTTTCACGGAGATCCTGAATGCCTTCAGGCATTTTCAGATGCAGCTAAAGAATGTGCGTATTAATTAAGTTGCCGCTAACGCGCCTTAAGGTTGCGCTGTGCGCATAAGGTTGGTCGCTTCGCTCCCTTAAGGTTTGAAGGTTGATTTTGTAACCTTTAGACCTTTAGACCTTTAGACCTTTAGACCTTAGACCTTAGACCTTGTAACCTTAAATCCCGATTCGTCGGGATAACCTTAGGCACGCAAAGCGTGCAACCTTTAACCTTTGACTTGGCAAGCTGGAAGCTTACCCTACTTTACATTATGACTTCAAGACAACGACTTATTACAGCTTTGAAAAACGAACAGCCGGATCACGTGCCGGTAGCTCCAGATCTTTTTGAAATGATTCCTATTCGACTTTCCAACAGGCCTTCCTGGGAAACTTTCGTTTATCAGGATCCGCCCATTTGGAAAGCACGTGCTGATGCAGCATTTCATTTCGGTGTTGACGCTTTTGTTATCGACTGGATCCCTCAACCTACTGACGCAAAAAAAGCTGTTGTTTTTCGCAGTGATGAAAAAATTATTGTTCGCGAAATTTATGAAAATGAAAACGGTATCCATTGGTCAAAATATGCTATGGTTTACGAACCTAACGAACCTTCCGCATGGGTAAAAGCCGAAGCAATCGGCTTGCCGGAAACTCACGACAATTATGAAATCGTAAAACCCAATTACACAAAAACAGGAAAAGAATATTTTGATGAAGCGAAAGAATACGTTGGTGAAAAAGGAGTCTTCGCACCTATGGTTTTTCTGCCTTGTCTTGCCAGTGACGAAGAAGAAATCCTTCGATATTACGATGAACCCGAAGCAGTGAAAAAAGAAATTCAGGCCGCGGGAGAATTCATGATGAAAACAGCGAAAACTATTCTCGAATATAAACCTGATGTTTTGCTGATCGGAAACAGCGGTTTAATGATCTTTAATCCCCCACCAATCTTCCGTGAACTATGTTTTGAATGGTTGGTTAAAGTTACAAAACTCGCGAAAGAGTATGGAGTTTTAACTCACATGCACTGTTGCGGACCTGAAAAATATCTTGTCGAAACAGCTGCAAACGAAACCGATTTGAACGGAATTGAACCGCTTGAAATTCCACCGACCGGAGATTGTATTTTAAAAGAAATCAAAGATTTGTTCGGTGATAAAATCGCCCTGAAAGGTAATTTGCACACAACAGAAGTTATGCTTCGCGGAACTCCGGAAATAGTTGAAACAGCTTGCAAAAAAGCCATCGACGATGCAGCACCGGGTGGAGGATTTATTCTTTCTACAGGCGATCAAACACCGCGTGACACACCTGATGAAACCATTTTAATAATGAAAAAAATAGCAGAAACATATGGAAAATATTAGGGAATGGAATGATGGAATGATGGATTAATGGATTGTTGGAGTCCACGCTTTAGCGTGTCCTGGATTGATGGTCTTGTCCATTAGGTCCATTAGGTCAATAATGACCGTAAAAAAACAACTAACAATATCATGAAAAAAAGATTATATTCAACAATCGCAGCAGTTATTGTTTTCTCATCTCTCGGATTCGCAACCGGTAATAAAATCAATTCTTCCGGTGTTCGTATTTCCAAAGGAAAGAACCCTGTTCTTCTAAATGCCAAAGGAAAACCTTTTGTCGCTAAAGGAATAGTTTATTATCAGCCGCAGGCTTCCCATCATTACTTTTTCGAAATGTTGGATTTGAAACGTGTACCGCGTGATCTTGAAATTTTTCGTAAAGCAGGTTTCAATACTATTTGCATAACTATAAACTGGGGAGAAATTTTTAAAGAAGTTGATCCGAAAAACAGTTACAAACCTGTTAAATTTTATAATGATAGAATTGCAAAAATCAAAAAACTTTTGCAAATAATTCGTGATTCCGGTTTCTATGTTTATATCTCACCTGCTAAAGAAATAGTTCCGCCACAGATTCCTGCAAAAGACTACCCGGCAAAAAAAGATGAAACCGGCAGACTTCATCCTTCTTTCAGAGGATATTTGGTACATAACTGGCTTGTGGACGATAAAATAAGCGCTGGATTCAAATATTATTTAGAGTATATGGCGAAATTATTATCGCCGTTTGATAATGTAGTAGTATACGCTTTGCCTTATGAATTGATGAACCTTGAATGGCCTTGGTGTCATGTTGATAAAAAGTTGAAAGCGCGGTGGCAGAAATGGCTGCGTGACAAAAATCCCAATGTAAATTATTGGAAAAAACGCTGGCATGAAACTTCTGACTGGAAATCTATAAAAGATATTCCACTGCCAATTCATGATTGGGGAATCTGGCATGATTATCTTGATTTTAATAACATCAAACCGGTAGATCCTCATGTACTTGTATGGCGGGATTTCTGGGAATTCAATGCTATCGGAATATTTAAAACCGGAAAATACGGAATGTCGTTTGAAGATGTTTGCGGCGCTATTCGTAAAGGTGATCCCGACGCTCTTATTCTTTACAAGCCATTTGTGCCTAAACGTATGTCCTGGGAACTTGGCTGTCTTCAGGAATGGTTAAACAGAAAAACTCCTCCTGATGCTCAAAAAATCCTTACCACTATCTACAATCCACCGGGAATTGATATAATTGCATGTCAAGGGTATCCGATTGCGACAACCAATCCAATTAACCGAAAAGCAGAAATTTCATTCGAGGAAAAAGTTAATGAAGTTAAATGGCTCCGCAGAGAATCTCACTTGCCGGTTTATTGTCAGGAGTTTGGCATAAATCACCATGAATGGACTCTTGAAGAATGTGCGGAATTCCTTGCTAACGGAATTACCGAATATAAAAATCTCGGCATTCTCGGTTACAATATTTGGCAGAGCCATGATTTTTACGGCGGCGGAATGTGGGGTAAAGTTCAGCCCGCGTTTGGTATTTACGACACCAACGGAATCCCCCATCCCGCAGTTAAAGCAATAACGCCACTGCTTAAATAAGCCGCACTCTTTACCCGCGTATGCCGGGTTCCCGGTGCGGCACAATTGTCTGAAAGGTAATAAGGATAGTAGTTTGGAGTGCAGAAATGTTGGAATTTTGCGATAGCTAAATTTCATTTTCTGCGGCGGCCCGATACATCGGGACGATATTCCCGCAAAGAACACATAAATCGAAACCTTAATTATTCTCGAAGAATTGTAATTTATTTTCTCGTTGAGAAAAAATAAATTATCGCAACAAATGATTTTTTGAGAATACAAAAAAACAACATTGTTGCACTCCAAAGCGGAATACTTATTCCCTTTTTATGAAAATATATTACAATAACTGACAAATAGGAAAACCATGAATACAAAAAATATCGCGCAAAAAGCCCTCGAACAAGGTAAAGGTATTTTAAGACTCGCTCCCGCATGGGTGCCAAGAAGCTTTTGCGTCCCGGGACGCAGAATTAAATTGCATCCAGATGATTATTACGCTCTCGGAGGTGAACGCGGCGGAATTGACGAACGCTGGTTCGCTTCTACAACACCAGCTGATAACGGTCCGCTGACATCGCCAAACGAAGGTTTGAGTTTTATCGTTGTTGAGGATGGCGGTAAAGTTGAACAAATTCTTTTGAGAGATGCTGTCGCAGAACTCAAAAGTGAAATCGTTGGCGAAAAAATTTGGATTGAACATGCTCGATGGCCAATGTTCTCAAAATTCTTCGATAACAAAGGCGCTTTACCACACCATATCCATCATCGCGCTGAACATGCTAAACTTGTTGGACAACTTGGAAAACCGGAAGCTTACTACTTCCCGCCGCAGGTTAATAATTACGGTGCTGACTATCCTTATACTTTTTTTGGTTTTCAACCCGGAACAACAAAAGAACAGGTTCGTGAATGTCTGGTAAACTTCACAAAAGGCGATAACAAACTCACTAATTTGTCGGCTGCTTATCGCTTGGAACCCGGTACAGGATGGGACATTCCGCCGGGAATTCTGCACGCACCGGGCAGTCTTTGCACTTACGAACCTCAATGCGCTTCAGATGTATTCGCGATGTATCAGTCTCTCGTTGGCGACCAAATTGTTCCTGAAGAACTTCTTTGGAAAGATACTCCCGAAAATAAAAAAGGCGATTTCGATTACCTTGTTGAAGTGATTGACTGGGAAGCGAATGTTGATCCTAACTTTGCCGCAAATCATTTCATGCGCCCGAAACCGGTTCGGCCAATTGAAGAAATGGAGGCCGAAGGTTATATTGAAAAATGGATTTGCTATAAAAATACAGCTTACAGTGCTAAAGAGCTGACTGTTCTACCGGGCAAAACCGTTACAATCCGCGATTCCGCAGCTTATGGTTTGATTAATCTTCAGGGACATGGAACTTTTGGCGATTGGCCTCTCGAAACTCCGGCACTGATCCGTTTCGGCCAACTCACGCACGACGAATATTTTGTGACTGAAAAAGCTGCACGTGAAGGTGTAATTATAACAAATCCCAGCCCTGCGGATCCTATAGTGATGTTAAAGCATTTCGGACCGGATAATCCTGACTTGAACCGGTAATCGGTGGTCCGTGGTCCGTGGTCCGTGGTCGGCGGTCGATATTGGATATTCAGGTGTCAGGTTGGAGGGACGCTGTCCCCAGCGTCCTAATGACAGGCCAGGCGTCAGAGGTCAGCATCCAGCATCCAGTAATAGGAATTTAACAGAAAAATATTTAACAAAAAAAAAGCACTCGACAAAAAAATCAATTTGCAAAAACATGGGAAATAAATTGTTTTCGATAGAAGAGTATATCGAAATCAATTTCCTCCGAGCGGCAAAAATTCACATAAATCGGCGCGACAATCCAATAATCCATTCTTCACTATGAAAACAACTATCCTTCTAATTACTGCATTAATATTAACTTCATGCTGCTGCACAAAAAATCAAAAATCTACCCCGGCATCCGCGGGGCGCTGTCGCGAAATCAAAAATTCTTATATGAAAAAATTAGGCTTATATGTTGAAAACGGCGTTCTTAAAAAAAATGACAAACCTTATCAATCTATCGGGGTAAATTATTTCGACTTGTTCTATCGCGTGCTTAAAAATACTAACGATAATTCTTATGTCAAAGGTATTGAACAACTGTCTGAAGCGGAAATACCTTTCGTACGATTTATGTGTGGCGGTTTCTGGCCCACAAAAAACAAACTTTATCTTGATGACAAAGAAGCTTATTTTAAATTGCTTGATGAAATCGTTGAGACCGCTGAAAAAAATAATGTCGGACTTATCCCTTCCTTGTTTTGGTATTATCCTTGCGCTCCTGACACGATGAAAGAATCTCTTGACCAGCTTGGAAATCCAAAAAGCAAAACTATTGCATTTATCAGAAAATTCACAAAAGAAGTTGTAACACGTTACAATGATTCTCCGGCAATTTGGGGTTGGGAAGTTGGAAACGAATACAACCTTCATATAGATTTGCCAAATGCTTCAGAGCACCGCCCTTGGGTCCATCCTGACCTTGGAACACCTACGAACAGAACAGAACGCGATGATTTTAAATCTCATCACATGCATGTAGTTTTTGATGAGATTGCAAAAGTTGTTCGCAAATATGATAAAACGCGAATCCTTATTACCGGCAACGCTGTACCCCATCGTTTTGCATATCACAACACAACTGAAAACAGTTGGGACGAAGATACTCGTGAACAATATAATGAAATTTTACTTCGCGATAATCCCGACCCATTTGACACGATCAGCATTCATGTTTATCCTGTAAAAGACAAAAAATATGTAGGGAGGGCAAAAACTGTTGAAGAAGTAATAAAAGTATCACAAGATCTTGCTTTAACAGCTAAGAAGCCTTTATTTATTGGCGAGTTTGGAGTTCCCAACAATTACAGTAATGAAGTTAAATCAGTTTATAAAAGAATGATAAAAGCCATTAAAGATAATAATGTTCCTCTATCAGCTTTATGGGTTTACGATTTTAGCGAGCAGGATAAAGAATGGAATGTTACTTACGATAACAATAGAAAATATATGCTCCAAATGATATCAAAAGCAAATAATAATTAGGCACGAATTACACGAATTGACACGAATTTTAGTAATGTATTAGTCAACAACGAAGTAACACTGTATTCACTTTCATCATTAAGAAAATTAAATCGGTAAGGCAAAATTATATTGTTTAATAAAAATATAAATATTGTATTAAAAAATGATTCTGTCACTAAATGATTCTGTCTATAAAATTTTATAAAATATAATCAATATGAAAGAAAATCAATGGTACCAAAAATCATGGCGGAGAATGCTCATCGATATGCATATCCCCGACTGGGAAAAAGAATTCCTGTCTAAATATGATCCGGAACTAATCGCTCAACAGTACGAACGGGCCGGCTTGCAGTCGGTTATGTTTTATTGTCAGTCACATCCCGGTTTATGCAACTGGCCGGCAAAAACCGGTAAGATTCATAACGCGTTTCTCAATCGTGATGTTGTCGGCGAAATGCTTAAGCAGTTAAAAAAACGTGATATTTTTTCGTGCGCTTATTACAGCGTCATTTATAATAATTGGGCTTACCTTGAGCACGAAGAATGGAGAATGGTTCCCGCCAATCCCGGGAACTCTATTTTTCAGGGTCGCGCGGGAAACTGCTGCCCGAACAATCCGGAGTATCGCAACTTCGCGTTGGAACAGGCACGTGACCTGGTTGAACGTTACGATTTCGATGGATTTTTTTATGACATGACTTTCTGGCCGAACGTTTGTTTATGCAAACATTGTCGAGAACTTTATAAAAAAGATACAGGTTTTGAATTCCCGGAAACTATTGATTGGACAAACGAAAATTGGTGCGCTTTTCAATCTTCACGTGAAAAATGGATGAACGATTTCGCGGGAGAGTTAACCGCAACAGTAAAAAATATCCGTCCGAATATCAGCGTTTATCATAATTTCGCGACAAGCATTTTTAA
>JAOZNZ010000147.1 GCA_029933535.1 bacterium
TGTGTTGTACCGTCCTCGGCATACAGCGTTCCCGCAATCGAGGCGGCGCTGAGATCAAGATCAATTGTAAAATCGGGCTGAGCAGGTGTGACGATAAACGTGTGCCAATCGCATAATGGGCCGTCCGGCTCGCTGGCGGCAATAGAATAGGTACCTGTCGGCAGATTGCGGATACCATAGGTGCCATCCGCTCCGGTAGTTAGATTACGGAACTGCCCACCGGGAGCATTGAGCGTGACATTAACCTGAGCTGCCGGGGCGCCTTCGCGATTTACCCGTCCGGCAACGCTACCGGCCGGTTGCATCAGAAGTGTAACCGGCGGAGTCGCCATGCCGGTATTTGTCACTGTCAGATCGGCAAGCATATATCCGTTAGTAACAGCCGTAATAACATAGACCCCCGCGGCCAGGCCGTCAAGAACAAACGTGCCATCCGCACTGCTGTAGACCGGTGTGTCAACCGGTGGAAAGGCGTCGGTACCGATGGACACTCCTGCCAGCGGATTCAGACTGCCGGCTTCCAGCACACTTCCCGTTATGCGGCCCGCGGAGCTGAGCCACAAAGAGGTAGACTGGGCTTCCAGATCGAACGGTATGTTTGCTTCAACAGGCAATGACGCTCCGTACGTGTCGGCCACTGCATACAGAAGGTAGCGACCGGGCTGCAATCCCGTAAGGACAAAAGCCCCCGCATTATCCGCTTCGGTTTCCGTACCGCGCCACGCACCGGGAGAGTAGGGAGGATCGGCAGCATTAATATATACCCTGGCATGACCAACCGGAACAGAACCGGGAGAATAAATGACACCGCTGATAGTGCCGCCGATAGAAACCCCGAACGACTGCTGCAGAATCTGGCCGGCACTCAGGGTGATCGTCATCGGATCAAGCGGTTTCCAGCCATCTGCGGCGGCGGAAAGAGTATAGGTGCCGGGCGGGAGATCAAGTAAGCGGTAATAGCCATCGCTATCAGTAGTTGCGGGAAACAGAGCCAGCGTATCAAACGCTTCGGCTATCACTTGCGCGTTTGGAATGCCGGGCCCGTCACTGCCTTCACGGACATAGCCGTGAACGATAGCCGTCTTCGCGGTGACAATGACAACCATGTCTCGTATTGGGGCACCCACGGGATCTGAAAGCGTAATAGTACTGAACGGATCGGGCAGATAGCCTTCGACTGACAACGTGTATGTTCCGGGCGTAACATCCCGGATACCGAAAGAGCCGTCATACCACGTAGCTGTTTGAAATACTTCATTGGATGCGCCCGTGACGCCGGCCTCGGCGGTAATGCGTACAAGGACTTCGGGTAACGGTTGATTGCTTGAGGTAAGATATACAATACCGCCAACCGAGGCCTGCTGCACGGCTTCATAGCCTTCGCGAACCAGGAACGAAAGGATATCGCGTTCATTCATCAGAGTTAAGCCAAATTGTCTGGCACGGTCGGCCGCGCGCCCCAGAGCGGCAACATACCCGCCGCGCAATGGGCCGGCATCTGCTTTGAAGCGGCTCCAGGCATTCGACCATAATGGATGCGGGTCAGGACCAGCTACTACCTCACCCAGAGCTGTATAGTTCATTATTGTCGTGTCGTTGGTATCAAGTATGTATATCTGAAAATCGGCACGGGATACTCCGGTCGCTGTTGCGCGAAACGGAATTGTATAGCGAGAGCCGGGACATAGAATCGCCGGCAGAGGACTATCCTGAGCCACTCCCAGCCAACTGACGCCGGATAGTGTGCCAGAGGTGGCGTTTTGGTCCCATACTTTAATCCCTGACGATGATCCCTGGACGGTCAGCAACGGCGCCGGCAAATCCCCATCGCCACTGTTGCGGTATTCGAGATAGCCAGTAAACGCCCGGCCGTCTCGTACGGTTTCCGGCACGATCACACTAGTTTCAAGCATGCCGCCCGAGCCGGTGATTATGGTAAACGCATCGGGCAATTGAGCGGTTTGGCCTGCCAGGGCAGCTATGACGGAATACACACCCGGAGCGGCATCGGCCAGGTTGAATACCGCCTGGGCTAACGTGGCATCTGATATCGCGACGGTGTGCGCCACGATGTCAACCCCTGCAGCGGGACGTAACGTAACGCTCATGCCGCTGCCAAACGCAGATCCGCTCAGCGGAATTGAAGCAGAGCCGCTGTTGCCTGCTGTATCTAAACCAATAGACTCAAGCGCGAATACCGACGGAGCTGCATTGAGGGTATATCCGAGCGTACCATCAAGTTTTTCCGGCATCAAGCGCAGATAGGCCGTGCGTTTCCGGCCACGCGCGCTTACGGTCAGGCGGGCATCCGGACTGTTGAGTGCCGCGCTGCGGATATCGTAATTGGTAACCGTCGGCATTGCATCGTATCCGGCAGAAAGCAGACAGCGTCCGCTGTCGGCTGAAGAATCCAGAGTGACTAACACGCTCTGCGTGGAAGTCAGCTCTATTTTATACCACGCTGCCGCGCCGATTCCGGCAAAACTGTTAGAAACCGTGACTCCTTCCTGGAATTCCGGCACATGCAGTTGCGAAGGCATGATGGCTTTGCTTGAATTATTGTAGCTATTGCGCCCTTCGAATATTTCGCCCCGGGCATTAACTTTGATCTGCCATACCCATGAGCCTTCCGTGCCGCCCGGCACACGCACGACGGCAGACTTTTCCAGTGGCTGGTCGGGCGCGCTTTTTCCGGTTGACAAGACCTGTGCTGCTAGAACCGGCACATCCCATTTTCCGGCCGTAACCGGCGCCAGGTATACCGCATCGTGCCAGCTTCCTGAAACGGCGCTACTGCCGATATTGGCCACCTGCCAGCTTACTGCTGCTTGCATGCCGGCGGTAACAACCGTATCGCCTTGAATGTTAATGGCCACTAAGTCAATTGGTGACTCGGCATCTTCCACAAACTCGAATGCCCCGATATCAGCATAAATGTTACTGGCGTTCGGAATGCCGGTCGGCGTTATGCGCGGATTGTTCACGCGCGGATTGCCTTTGTTGTCCCGTGGCGGAGCGATCAGTGTATCGGCCGCATCAATGCAGGGAGACAGGAACCCGAGTTCATAACTGCCCGCGCCGGTGCCGCGGAAGACCGGATTGGTAATGCTGTTGCCGCGCAGCCCGGTCTGATCGGCGGTTCCGCTGTAATCACCGGCACTGGCCTGCGGATTCCATAAAGTACAGTAACTCAGGATAACATCGTCATCACCAGAGTCATGTAAAAGCCCGGCAGTATAACTGCCATATATTATTGTATTATGTGCTCTCAGAATGCCGCCATGAAGAAGCAACCCGACCCGGTTATCGTCTAAGGTGCAATTCACGACCGTGACTAACGAACCGGGATGGGCGCATATCGCCCGGTCAATTCCGGTAAAAATGCTGTTTACGATTGTAACCGGACCACCCCAGGAAAGGATGCCGTCGTAATAAGAATCACGCACAATCGCATTGGAAACGACTAAGTTCGCCGAGCCGTAGGTTTTTATGGTTGCCTTGCCCGGTCCGCCGGAAGGCCCCCAGCCGCCCAGAGCGGGCCCGCCGCCATAGCGCAGTTCGCACTGATTGAACACGCCCCGGCCGCCGTTTAACAGGATCCAATGCCAGTCTCCGGCGGCCGCGGTTGTTTGGTTGCCATCACCATTCGAATCGCCGCCGGCGGTGTCATCACGATACGATGTAATAATAACCGGCTGCGCCACGCTGCCGTTTACGTTAATACGGCCGCCGCTGTTTACGATTATTTGGGTGTCCTCATTGAATTTTACAATCGCTCCGGCAGCTATCGTAAGCGTTACGCCGTCCGGCACAGTCACATTACCGGTAATCGAGTGCAATATTTTCGAGGGCCAGACCTGACTCTGTGTCAATTCTCCCGAATGCCCGGTTTTCATATAGCGGTAATATACATAATCGTTTTCGGTCAGCGTAGCGGTTATGTTCAGAAGAATGCCCAACCAGTCGCCCGGTTCGGGTACACTGGCATCGCCGTCTAAATTGTTGTCACCGCCAATACTGTCATCCGCCATGGCGGTCAGGTACACCGGAGCTTCCGCGCTGCCGCTAAATACCAGTGCACTGCTGTCACCGGCCGTTATGCTGGCATTGTGGAGAAATTTAACCACCGCGCCGGTAATAATTGTCAGCTGAGACCCATCGATAACAAGCTCTCCGTCTACGGCATGGACAATACCGGCTTGCCAGACTTCATTAGTGGTAATCGTCCCGGTGTGCCAGACGAGAGAGTTATTGATAGATAAGGACTCTCGTTGCTCTTTCAGTATCTCGCCGGTTTTCGCGCTTCGGAATACTAACCGTATTTCATACACGCCATCCGGCCACAAAAGGGTGTCCCAGTTAAATGTGGTTCCGTTTATATTAGAAGCCAGAAGGGTCTCTTTTCCGTCCTGTATTATGTAAATATCGAGCAGCACATCAGCGGGATCAATGCCCAGAGATTGCCAACTGATAGACTGCAACCCATGCACAACACTGGAAAAATTCTTGTTAAATGTAAAATAAGGAGCCGACGCATAATATATACTGCCGGAACTGCCAGCCGCAGAACCCCCCGCTCCGGCAACGGTCACTTCGCCGGTAAACACGTTGTTTTTCCACGTATATACAGCAACACGACCGCCGCCGCCGCCACCGCCCCGGTATCCGTAGCCACCGTCTGCGTTGATTGTTCCCGCGCCGCTAAATGTTCCTGCATTGACAACTATGCTGCCCCCGGCCCCTGCTCCGTTGATCCAATCAACATCCGGTGCGTTGGCGCTGATTCTGCCATCAAGCTGCATGGTTTCCGCCGTGAGCTGCACAACGCCGCCGCCTGAACCGTGATACCCGCCGCCACCGGGGTAAACAGGATACTGATAATCACCATAGGTTTTGCCCGAAGCGCCACCGCCTAATCCGCCATGACTGCCACCGGCATTGACACCCGCACCACCTTCTTTCGTGTTACCTGCTGTCCGACCCGCAAGATACCCGCGGCCATTCACATCTATCGTGCTGTCAGCTGAGATGCGCAGGGTTTCCGTAACAGAAACCTGAAGAGAGTACTCTTCCGTTTCCGTGCAGGGAGCATGCCGCATGACAGCTCCTGAGTGTAGTGTTATTGCATTTGCAGATATCGCTAATTGATGATGCGGCTGAACCACAACGCCGTTACCGGCTATGTCAAGAGCATAAACCGAAAAATCTGTGTCTCCCGGCAGTCCCAGAGGTGTGTATGAACCGACTACGGTTCCGTGACTGTCTATGCGCAACAGAGGGGAACCGCCTTGTTGAGACAGGTAAATTGTCCCTACCGATCCATATCCATATCCATCCTTGCCATACGCACTGTGGGCAGTAATATTGCTCGCTAGGTCGAATCCGGACGCATCAGTGTAATAGATAGCTATGCGCCCGCCGCCACCGCCGCCACCCCAATATCCGGCGCCGCCATTGACGTTGATTGTCCCCGCTCCACTGAGGGTCTGCAGATGCAATTGGACACTACCACCTGCCCCGGCACCGTTGATCCAATCAACATCCGGTGCGTTGGCGCTGATTCTGCCATCAAGCTGCATGGTTTCCGCCGTGAGTTGTATGACTCCGCCGCCTCTCCCACTCCAGCCACCCGCGCCCGGATATTCCGGCAGGGCATAGTCGTCGTACACATCGTTGCGCGCCCCGCCGCCGCCATACCCGCCGTGGCTCCCGCCGCAATCTCCGCCCGTTCCGCCAAAGTTGGTATTGCCGACTGTATATCCGGGAAGATACCCTCGGCCATTCACATCTATCGCACTGTTGGACGATACACTCAGCGTGCCGTTGATAATAAGATCAATCGACGGTACCGCCGACGCACTGCAGGACGGATGCGTGAGTATCGCTCCGTTATGCAGAGTCATCCCGGAAAACGAGTGCTGCCCGTCCACGCTGAGAGTACAACCATTTACGACAATATCCATACCGTCATAGTTAGTATTCCCGGAATTGATAAAAGCGTTTGATGTAAACTCGACCAGCTCGCCTGCTAAGGTGCCCCACGTAGTGAACGACGAAGTATGGCTGCCGCTTTGCGATACGTAGAGAGTTGCAGCAGAAGTTACTGCGGTTGACAAAACTGCCGTCATTATTAATAATGTTATGTAGATATGATTATAAATTGTTGTTTCTCTTTTCATCTTTTCCTCCTTACCCCAGAGTTGTTTTTGAACACTACCATCAAACTTTGTAATTGTCACTTAAGTTTAATAGCTTTAATTAAATTAAAAAGTTTGAATGATTATTATCAATCATTCAAATAACGTTGAGTAAATTATAAAGTGTTAATGCTAAATTAATTATCTGTTAATTAATAAACTTGAGAGTGCCAAGTTCTAAGTTAATTATAGCAGAAACGTTGGAATATTTAAAGTCCAATTTTTATAATAAAAAAACAATGTATTTATAATTATAACTGTTATGCAGCCGTCAACCAACTACTTTTTTGTTCCATATCTATGTTTTCCCTTAGGAATTTCGTTAGGATTGTCTCTTTGGAATCACCCTGTATAAATTCAGGAAGTGCATTACAAAGGGCTAAAGCTGTTATTTGTTCTGAAGGACAAATGCCAGGTCGGATAGTACGAAACCACGAGCCGAAATTATTCCAAACTTGTTCCGTAAATGATGATAAAAGATATTGAAGCATCTCTTGTGCGATAATCCCAATTTGAATATTTAAATTATATGCCATAAGTTTTTTAATAACATCTGCACGATAGTTTTTATTTTTCCTATGTAAATATTGATTTCCGTCATTTGTTTTTCTTGGTGTCATTTTTTTCATCCAGAAATGATATGAATATGTTCCAATTGTATGCACAGCTTGTTTGAACGAAACTTCAATTTTAAAACGCAAACCATACAATTCAATAATTTTCAAACCATCGAGTTCCAAGTCCGTTGACATTAAAATCATTTTGCCGCGTGTAGGATGAATAATAATAACAAATTTTACCACTCTGCCGGCAGGTTTCCACAAAAGTTGAACTTCTAAATATTTAATTTCCACATTCTTTTCGCTATAAACCGGGCTCAATGCAGTTTTCATCTTTTTAATATTTTTAAAAATATCTTTTAATTTGATTTTCTCACCATACTTTTTAGGGCGACCAACTTTTGGATTTTGAGTTTCAACGGGTAAATGATATGCTACAGCATTTGTCTTCGCACGGCTTATAAGATTTCCCGTTTTAAGCATTCCAAGAACTATTTTTTGGTTTGCATAATAAGCATCTGCTATAAAATAATATGGGATGTCAATATCAAGTAAAGCAAAAAAACTTTTCCCGGCACTTATAAGAACGGAAACTGTTTGACATGAATGACCGCTAATAAATTCCGGCTTTGTATTCGATTCTGATTCCTGATGTAATTTTTTCACACCCGGCATTTTCTTTCCTGATTTAGCAACTTTAATTCCATCGCCAATTAAAATCAATCTGCCATTTACAAAAACGAGATTAGCAGCAAATTTAATCACTATTTTAAACCATTGTTTTGCAAGGTCATCAGGATTGACAGCTGTGCTTCGAAAAAAATGCAAGATTCTTTCATAACATTTTCCTTTAAGTCCAAGAGCTCTGACAATACTTGTCACACCAAACAAGTCTTTTCTGATAGAAATGCCGGCTAAAATAACAACGAACCAGACAAAAGTTTTATTCCTTGAAAAAACAGATT
>JAOZNZ010000767.1 GCA_029933535.1 bacterium
CCGGTGGAGTATTGGATGCCATTCGTCAAGCGAAGGCAGAAGGGCTGATTCAATGCGTTGGCTTTACCGGTCATGATACTCCGGAAAATTTTATTAAATGTATTGAAACAGGTTTGTTTGACTCAATTACCGTACCTTACAACCTGATTAACAGATCCTATGAACCTACAATTGCCAGAGCAGGGGAGTTGGGACTTGGCGTTGTCGCTATGTGCACTGTAGCAGGCGGAGTGTTATCCTGTGAATCCGACCAACTTAAGAATGCGTTAGGCATGGATTTGCCAACCACGGAAATGGCATTTCAATTTGTGCTGTCGAATCCAAATGTGAGTACAGCTTGTTCAGGTATGAACACCATTGAACAGCTTGATCAAAACGTGAAAACCGTCTATGATTTTGACCCTGATTCCGGTCGGTTTGATGAAATGTGTGAAGGATTGGAAAAATTGCGTGCAGAACTCGGTGATCATTTTTGTACATCCTGCCGTTATTGCATGCCATGTCCTCAGGATATTGATATTCCGCATTATATGAATCTGTACCGTGATTGGAAAGTTTTCGGCTTGACGGACTCTGTTGCAGAACGTGTACGCGCAATCGGTGAAGATAAAAACGCGGATCGCTGCACAGATTGCGGTGAATGTGAAGACAAGTGTCCTAATGATCTATCTGTTAGAGAAGTGCTCCGCGAGGTTGAGTCGTTGAGATAATCTTCGTATTTTTTTAACGCAAGAGCCCCGAAACTCTCCGGGCGCAGCGCAATAGGCGCTATAAATTTTATAGTTGAATTAAAATTAATTTTTATCTTTTTATGCCAAAGACCTGCGAAAATTTGCCCTGAAAAGGGCAAAATGTGATTAGCCCCACGTTTTAACGTGGGGACTATAGAGAAACAAAATAACAACCCTAAAGGGGTTGAACAAAACTTGTAGCACCCCTTTAGGGTGCATGGATATTAATGTCTTGATACCCCACGTTGAAACGTGGGGCTATTCACGTTAAGCCTCTTCGAGGCTGAATATCTCTTTTCGAGCATCCGGTAATTAGTGCCTGACCGAAAACCCATTTTTTTGGACGAATTTCTCGAACCTGACGTTCCGGTTTTGGATTGCAGGATTGTTTAAATCCTGAATTATGTTCTGGTCCTGCTCTTATATTTGTAATAAAGTGAGAGGTCAATTGATACCATAACTAAATTGAGGATGTAAAGAAAAGTTATCCAGTCATAAGAATATAGAAGTTTATGGATCAGGCCACTTGAATACCCGGCAATCAGGATTATCATAAACAGTGGACTTTTTCCATCCACAACTTTTGTACGCAGAGATTTGATGATTGATATCGGCCAGCTTAAGCCGAAACAGATTAACATTATAGCTTCGTAGATACTCATAAAATAAGTTAAATATTCAATATTCAACAAGAAATATTCAATTTTAAAGTTTGGAAATAATTCTTTACTTTTATATTGCTAATTTTACTGTTGAATATTGAGTGTTTTTTCACACTTTTCCACAACACTTCTTATATTTCTTGCCGCTGCCGCATGGACATGGATCGTTGCGGCCGACTTTTGGTTGAGAACGCACCAAAGTTTGCTGTTTGTGTGCTCCCCCGGCGCCTGAGTAAGCTGCATCACTCATCTGTAGATTCATATCCTGTTGACCAACCGCTTGCGCGGCGGTATGCGCATCGGATAAATCATCATACTTATATGTTGCACGGGATAGGTCAATCAATTGCTCTGTTTTTTCCGGTGCGGTGGTCAGAGCGAACATTTGGCTTGAGATTTCGCCAGCGAGTTCTTCCATCATTTGAGTAAACAAAGTATGAGATTCTCTTTTATATTCGATAAGCGGATCTTTTTGTCCATAGGAGCGAAGGTAAACAGATTCGCGAAGACCGTCCATAGCGTAAAGCTGATCTTTCCAGAATTTATCGATAGTGGTGAGGAAGACATAATTTTCTAG
>JAOZNZ010000148.1 GCA_029933535.1 bacterium
CCTCAATCGGATGCTCCGCTTTATGTACTATCTCCCAACGAGACTACCCATTCACCCGCCGTTCATATGGGATATGTCTCCGGCAATCTGGATGCTGCAGTACAGTCCATGCATGACCATGTGCGCCGTTCCGTGCTGCCGTCGCGTAATCCAAAGACAGCTCAACTCGTTCAGTATTCAATTCCCGGCGATCAGGGATACTCTTCGTCCGATTTTGGAGATCCTAGCAATTTTACGGAAGAAGAGGTATTAAAGCGGATTGATCTGGCTGCGGCAATAGGGGTTGAGTTGTTCACCATTGATGCCCGCTGGTGGGATTTCCAGGGCGACTGGCTTCCTTCCAAGACACGCTTCCCCCACGGCATCAAGCCGATCGCTGATTATGTACACAAAAAAGGAATGTTGTTCGGCCTGTATGCTGAAATTGAACGCGCCGGCCAAGGGTGTAAAATACTGGAACAACATCCCAACTGGCAGGGTCCCGGAGATGCGCTTAAAATAAACGACCCTGAGGTTGCCAAATATGTTGAGAAGGAATGGAGAAGAATAATTGAAGATTACGATCTCGATTTATTTCGCCTCGATTTTAATGCATTTGGCACCAAGCAAGGTGCACACACACCCAAAGACGGCTTTTCCGAAAATAATTATTGGCGCTACTACGAGAATTTCTTCGGTATGGTTGAGCGAATCCGCAAAGATTACCCTGATGTGATTTTCCAACAGTGTTCAATTGGCGGTGCACGAAACGACTTGGCTACTGTAGGAAAATTCGACGAAACATACCTTACCGATGGTTTACGCATACCGCGATTGTTACAGAGTTACAGTGGTCAATCACTTGTGCTTCCTCCGGAAATCTTTGTAACCCTCATCGGTGCCGATGGCTGTTATAGTGTAGGCACATCGGAGGATCTGAACACCTATTTTCGAGCAACATTTACATTGGGAACTCCTTTTATTTTTGAAGGAATGACGGCCAAAAGTCTGGACGAATTGAACCCTGCCGTCAAAAAAGGATTCCTGAAATACAGCAAGATCTATAAGAATTTCATTCGGCCGATTCTGCCAACTTGCAAAGTGTATCATCACGGTCCGGTTGATCGGATGAATGGGGTGAATACCAGCAGCTGGTTTGCTATGGAATTTGCTTCGCCATCAGGTGATAAGGGTTGGGCAATGATCGCCAAGATTGGCGGTGCCGACTCGGATGAATATATCTTCAAGCCTCGTGGTTTGGATCCAGGCAAGACCTATAAAGTAACGATCGACAGTATGGGAAAGAAAGTGGTTGTGGATGGTTTCTCCCTGTACCGCGACGGAATTCCGGTTCGTCTGGATGGCATTGGTCATTCCGAATTACTGATGTTTGAAGAAAAATAAATAATCGGGTACGACCCCAATTAAAAAATCCCCCTGTATCCCCCTTTAAAAAAGGGGGAATTAATCCATTAATTTTACCACGCGTTTGGCGTGGCCAATATTACAACATTACAATGGCCAACATTCCAAGACTCCTTGTCGCAAATAACGATGGCGATATAATCGATTGTCCGGAATATGCAATGACCGGTCTCACGGGAATTGAGCCGGAACTCCCCTATCACCTTATTCCACTTCCGGAAGGAAGTACTCTTTATACCCTTCCCGGACGATTTCCTATAGGTTTTGACGAAAAAGCCGGAAAGAAAATTGTTCTGAATAATTATCTTGATGAACCCGTTCAAGCAGTCGCAGCATTTATCGCTCCGGCATACACTCAACTCATGCGGCCGTCATTTGAAAAAACGGCCGGAGCACCTTTACTTCCATTATTTTGTTATACAGCTGTTGGTTGGAAAAATGATAAGTTTTGGGTACCGGCAGTCCGCATTGATAAAAGTAAACGCCAGGATGCAAATCAGTTCAGCGAACGGAAAATAAAAAAAGGCGCGAGAGAATTATTAAAACGTTTTCCAAAAAATCGTCTTGTAAAACATCTCATGGAAACTTGCTGTTTGAAATACCGATGTCCCGCAGCGAGAAATTTTGCGCTTGGAAGATGGGAAATGCCGTTGCCCACCTCCCGGGCATGTAACAGCAAATGTCTTGGCTGCATTTCATTTCAGTCAACAGAAAAAATATGTTCTCCTCAGGAAAGAATAAATTTTGCTCCCTCACCTGATGAAATTGCCGAAATCGTTATTCCACATTTTGAAAACGCTGAACAACCGGTAGCAAGTTTTGGTCAGGGATGTGAAGGCGAACCACTAACCGAATGGGAAATAATTGAAGAAGCCATAAAAATAATTCGTTACGAAACTAAAAAGGGAATAATAAATCTGAACACAAACGCTAGTTATCCGGAAAGAATCGCGCGATTGGCTGAGGCGGGACTTGACAGCATCCGCGTTTCGATGAATTCTGCTCGTGGTGAATATTATGAGAAATATTTCAGGCCAGCGGATTATAAATTTGCCGATGTTGTGGAATCAATTAAAATCGCAAGAGAGAAAAATAAGTTTGTATCTCTAAATTATTTTGTTTTCCCGGGATTTACCGATCAGCAGGATGAGTGGAATGCCTTGGAAAATTTATTGAAATCTCCCGGCGTTGATATGATACAATGGCGGAATTTGAACATAGATCCTGACTGGTACATTGAAGAGATGGGAATAGATTTTACTGCCTGTAGAATTGGAATAAAAAAAGTAATGGATAACGTTCGTGAGAATTTCCCTGAAGTGAGGTTTGGTTATTTTAACCCTTATATCGTGCCGATTTCTGATTAGTCTTTGGCACGATTGATGAAATTGATTTCGATAGTCTCCGATATCGAAAACAATTTATTTTCCAAGAGTAAACTAAAATAATTGTTCGCTAAGCAAAGGCGATTTTCAATAAACAAATTTTGCCGATAAGGGTGCATTGAGCCATCAAAACAAGATGCTTTGATTACTTTAATTGCTTAATCATTTCCGGTACAATTTCAAACAAATCACCGCACAAAGCATATGTAGCAATTTTCATCATCGGCGCATCCGGATCTTTGTTAATCGCAATTATAATATCGGCTGATTGCATACCGATTAAATGTTGAATTTGACCTGAAATTCCACATGCGATGTATACTTTGGGATTAACAGTTTTACCTGTCTGACCAACCTGATGTGAATAAGGAATCCAACCTTCATCAATCGACGCGCGGCTTGCACCAACGGCTCCGCCAACAGCTTTAGCCAGGTCATGCAGCAATTCAAAGTTTTCAGATCCTTTCATCCCGCGTCCTCCGCTGACAATAATATCAGCTTCGGTGATATTAACCGTATCTTCAAGAGCTTCAACAACTTCAAGAACGCGGCTTCTGGTAAAGCCGTCTTCATCAAGAATTTTTTCAGTAATAATTTCTCCGACGCGTGAAGTGTCAGTCTGAGCTTCAGGCATAACTTTATGACGAACGGTTGACATCTGGGGTCTGTGATTCGGACAGAGAATAGTGGCCATAATATTTCCGCCGAAAGCAGGGCGGGTTTGCCTTAACAGACCTGATTCTTTATCAATTTCAAGACCAGTACAATCGGCTGTAAGGCCGGTACCTATTTGAACAGCGACACGTGGAATAAGCGATCTGCCGACTGTTGTAGCGCCTGTAAGAACGATTTCAGGTTTATATTTTTTACAAAGCCGAGTAATTATTTTTGAATAAATTCCGTCTTCAAAATTTTCAAGTGAATCGTCTTCAACGACTACAACCTTGTCAGCGCCGCGATGAATAAGGTCCTGAGCTTTATCAGAAACATTTTTTCCAAGAAGAATAGCCCATACTTCCTGCCCTCGAGTAGTAGCGAGTTCGCGACCTTTACCTAACAATTCATAAACAACGCTTTGGATTTCACCTTTTTTCTGTTCAGCAAAAACCCATACATTTTTATAATCAGCAAGGTTGACATCCGGGTTTGCTTCTGTTGCTTTTACCATTTCAATTGCTTCGAACGGGCAAACGCCTTCTTCAGCGCAAGCGCCGCACATAGTGCAAGCTGAGCCTTCGACAATCGCCAAACGTTCAACGATAGTGAGAGCATTGAAAGGGCAGGATTCGACACAAACCCCGCAGCCTACACATTTATCTTTATGAATTATAAGAGCCATGATTTTATCAGTTTTAGATTATTTGTAATTCTTTAAGTTCGGTTACGAGTTGTTCTGCCATTTCAGCCGGTTCGCCTTCAAGAGTTTTTCCACCTTTTCTAGCCGGTGGAGCATAAACTTCAACAACCATCGTCGGCGAGCCGTCAAGTCCGAGCTGTTTTGGATCAGCTCCTACGAATTCAGCCGACCATGTAGGGATTTCAGCTTTTCTGGCAGACATTTTACCTTTCAGGCTTGCAATTCTCGGTTCGTTAATTTCTTTAACTACAGAAATTAAAACAGGGAGATCGGCTTCAACAACATCATATCCTTCTTCAGTCATTCTTTCCGCTCTGATTTTGCCGTCAGCAAGTTCCTCAATTTTACGGACATAAGTTATCTGCGGCATATCCAGATGCACGGCAATTCCGGGACCTACCTGCGCAGTATCGCCATCAATTGCCTGTTTACCTGTAATGATAATATCCACGACACCAAATTTCTTAATAGCGGTGGAAAGGGCATAAGAAGTTGCTAAAGTATCCGAGCCGGCAAATGCTCTGTCTGAAACAAGAACCGCTTTATCGGCACCAAGACTAATAGTTTCACGCAGAGCTTTTTCTGCCTGTGGCGGTCCCATAGAAATTGCGGTAACTGTTCCGCCAAAACGTTCTTTTAATCGAACGCCTTCTTCGAGAGCATAGCAATCGAACGGGTTAATAACAGCATCAACGCCTTCTCTCATAAGGGTTTTGGTTTCCGGATTAATTTTAACATCACCGCTATCCGGGACTTGTTTTATGCAAACTACAATATTCATAATGAAGATTGGATTAATGGATTAAGTCCCCCTTTTTTAAAGGGGGATTAGGGGGATTTAATTTGGATTTAATGGATTATTGGGATACCACCCCGGCCTACCGGCCACCCCTCCTAAAACAGGAGGGGAGTTTAGTGAAATAATTTGAATTTATTTTCTGCTTGCAGCTTCTTTAACGAGTTGATGTCCGATAACATCGCGCTGGATTTGATTTGTACCTTCATAAATCTGAGTTATTTTAGCATCGCGCATACGTTTTTCCATCGGATATTCTTTCATATAGCCATAACCACCGAATACTTGTACAGCATCGGTTGTAACTTCCATAGCCATATCAGAAGCGTAACATTTTGCAATTGCCGATTCTTTTGCGCATTTAAGGTCACCGCTGTCAATCGAACGTGCAACAGCATAAACAATAGCGCGTGAAGTTTCAACTTTCATAGACATATCTGCAAGGAGGAATCTTAATCCCTGATTAGCAATAATGTGATGACCAAACTGTTCGCGTTGTCTTGCGTAATCTACCGCATCATTAAGCGCGCCTGCTGCGATACCGAGAGCTTGAGCAGCCACCCCTGGCCTTGACATATCAAAAGTTTTCATAGCGACCATAAATCCCATACCAACTTTTCCCAGAATATTTTCAGCGGGAACTTTACAATCTTCAAATACCAGTTCGTAAGTAGCGGAAGCGCGGATACCCATTTTATCTTCTTTTTTACCAAAAGTGAATCCCGGAGTTCCTTTTTCAACGATAAAAGCTGTTGCGCCACGCGCACCACGTGATTTGTCAGTCATTGCGATAATAACGTATGTTCCTGCGACTTCGCCGTTAGTAATCCATTGCTTTGTACCATTAAGGATATAAGAATCAGCGTCTTTGACAGCTGTAGTCTGAATACTTCCCGCATCTGAACCTGCACCGGCTTCTGTGACAGCGAAAGCTGCAACCGTTTCACCTGAAGCGATAGATGGAAGATATTTTTGTTTTTGTTCTTCGGTACCGAATAACAAAATAGGAATTGTGCCAAGCGCAGTTGCGGCAAGGCAAAGTGAAATACCGCCACATTCTTTGCTGAGTTCTTCAACAGCAATAACAAGATTCATAATTCCGTGTTCTCCAGCTGGAACCATACCGCCATATTCTTCACTAATATAAACGCCGCACAAACCGGCTTCAGCGATGACTTTTTGAATTTCCCATGGGAATTCATTTTTTTCATCGTATTCAATAGCTACAGGTTTAATTTTTTTTACCGCAATTTCGTGTGCGGTTTCTTTTATCATCTGTTGTTCTTCGGTTAGAAAGTGATTCATAGTTTCAGTCCTGTTTATATTAATATATAAGGTTAATCAGTTGCGTAATTACTATTAAATAATAGTTTAATTACTTAATATTAGTCAATAAAGTATAAGCATTATACCAAAAATCAAATTTAACGTCAACGTAAATTTGATTTACACCTGCTCAAACGCTCAAACGCGTTGCTTCGTTAGCGCTGGGCGCTAAGACGAAATCAAATTTTACGGATAGCAAATATTCATAATACAATCTGAAAATGTTTTTTTACCGGACTGTATTTTAATATCTATTTTTAAATAATAAACCGGGCAAGTACGAATTTTCAAGCCCGCTTTTTTAGAAAATCTCACCGAATCTTTTTCCGTAATTATAACCGCATCGGCATGCCAATTGCTCGCTCTTCTGTAAACATGTTCTATTTCATCTCTTCTGAACCTGTGATGATCGGGATATGTATATACACGTTGAACAGTTGCCCCGTGTTCTTTAAGTAGTTTTGAAAACCCGTCCGGCTGAGCTATTCCTGTCATTACAAAAACATTATTTCCATTAAGAGTTTCAAGAGGCAGATTTTCTCCTGTATGTAAGTTTATCAAAGAAACCGGTTCATAGTAGCACGACATGATTTCAGCTTCAGTATTATACTTCCTGATTACAGTTTTAATTGGATTTATATCAATGTTTTTTGATTTTGTGATAATAAGGTGAGTCGCACGCTTCAAACCTGATAAAGGTTCGCGAAGCAATCCTGCAGGGAGAAGTTTTTCAAAACCAAACGGACATGTTGCATCAATTAACACAACATCTATTTGCCTTTGTAATCTGATATGCTGCATTCCGTCATCCAGTAAGATAGTATCCACTCCGTAATGAGATATGGCATAACGGCTTCCACGCACACGATCATGGTCAACGATAACAATAACATTCCCAAGGTTTTTCGCAAGCATATACGGCTCGTCACCGGCCAATCGGGCACCTAACAGAAGATTTTTGCCATCATGTACAATTCGAGTCGTAGGGTAGAATTGTCTATGCTTTCGCCGCCATTTTAAACTTGGTGGTCTGGCTTTATAGCCGCGACTAACGATTGCAACCTTCCGTCCTCCTTTAGTTAACGCTCTCGCGAAAGTCTCTGTTACAGGAGTTTTACCTGTTCCGCCCACAGTAATATTTCCAATGCTTATTACAACGCATCCGGGCCATGAACGTTTAATAATACCGTGTTCATACATTTTTGTTCTGCTGCGTACAGCAATACCAAATAATTTAGAAGCTGCTGAAAGAACCCCGCGGGCAAATCGAGCAAACCGGTCGGTACGTTTTCCTGAAACGATTTCTTTCCATTTTTGTTCAATAGCTTTCGCGGGCATAATTCAGGTGTCAGGTGTCAGGAAATTCAAATCAAAGATTTGAATTTAGTATTAGCTTCATCCTTGGGTGTTCGGTGTTCGGTGTTCGGTGTTCGGTGTTCGGTGTTCG
>JAOZNZ010000149.1 GCA_029933535.1 bacterium
TTATTCACGGTAAACGGCAAAAGAAGAGAAGTCAGCTGTGCTTATCAAATCCTGAGGTTCTGGAAATTCTGATTACAAATGTGAGAAAATTTGTAAAAAACTATCCCGATTTAAAAGTTTATAATATTGGGCAGAACGATAATCATAATCCATGTCAATGCGATAAATGTCAGGAAATAGTTAAAAAAGAAGGTGCGGAATCGGGAATTATGCTTTGGTTCGTTAATCAGGCTGCTGAACGTCTTGAAAAAGAGTTTCCGAACAAAATTTTCGGTACTTATGCTTACCAATTTTCACGCAAACCCCCGAAAACTATTCGTCCGAGAAAAAATGTCGCGATAATTTTTTGTTCTATTGAATGTGATTTTTCTCATCCGTTTACTCATGAACACAACAAAGAGTTTGTAGAAGATTTAAAAAATTGGGGAAAAATAACTGACAGAATATTTATCTGGGATTATGTGGTTAATTTTTCTCATTACTTACTGCCTTTCCCGAATTTTGACGTGCTGCAAACAAATATCTTGATTTTAAAAAGTCATAACGTTCAGGGAATCTGTGAACAGGCAAATTGTCAGAATACAGGAAGCGAGTTTTTCGCGTTGAGAGCGTATATTCTCGCAAAACTTATGTGGAACCCGAATATAAACGTTAAAGAAGAAGTTGCGGACTTTATTAACGGTTATTACGGACGAAGCGCCGCGTATATCGGAGAATATTTCGATAAAGTGCAAAATCTTGTTACCGAAGATTCTTACATATCAATTTGGACACAGCCAAATAATGAAATTTTTACTGATGAATTTATAAATGAATCAACAGAACTCTTTGAAAAAGCGAAAAATGCCGCGGAAAATGATGCAGTATATCAAAGAGTTGAAGTCGCTGAACTAGGAATATTATATTTAAAACTTGCCCGAGATTATCGCGGGGCAATTGAGAACGGTATTCTCGACAGAATAGAAGAAATAACGAAACGTGAAAAAATCAATTATACGTCTGAAGGAGCAACTCGCGAGAGAATGATAAAACATTTTCGGGATAAGATGTAAAATCCGCCATTGGCGCATTTTTTCATAGTGAATTTATCATACTTTCTTAAACTTGAGAATTGAGAGTTGAGAGTTCGAAATTGAGACTTATAATTAATAACCAAAGAAAAGTTCCAATATCGAATTTTCAATTCTCAAGTAAAAAGTAGAAGAGATAATACATTAACGCCCTTCGGGCACCCCTCCTTGGTAAGGAGGGGAGTCTAAGCACAAAGCACTATCGGTTAATAAATGATAAATATTTAATAGTAAATAATAAATAGAAACTACTCATATCTCAAAGCATCTACCGGATCGAGCCTTGCGGCAAGAATTGCGGGAATTAAAGAACCAAGCAGACATAATCCTACCGCGCTTGCCGAGACAAGAATTACATCTGTAGGAACGATAACAGAAGGTATTGCATCAAAATAATATACATCGGGCGGGAAGAAACTGAATCCGGTATGCCGTTCAAGAAATTTTGATATTGCATCGACATTATGCGCGATCAACAATCCGCTGATTAACCCGAACACCACACCGGTAAAAGAAATTAATAATCCTTGCAAGGTAAAAAGGACACCTATTGATAATCTTGTTGCGCCTAGAGAGCGAAGGATGCCGATATCTTTCGTTTTTTGAAACGCCACCATGACAAGGGTGCTGATAATATTAAGTGCTGCGACAACGCTTATGAGAAGCAGAATAATGAACATAACACGTTTTTCCATCTGAACCGCGCTGAAAAGAGCTTTGTTTTTATCCATCCATGTTCTCACAGAATACAGCGGACCAAGCTCTTCCTGAAGCATATTTTTAATATCCATCGCTTTATCAACATTATCAAGTTTGATTTTTATTGCGTGAACAGAGTTTCCAAGCTTAAACAAATCCTGCGCCGCGCGAAGAGTTACAAAGCCGAAACCTGAATCGTACTCATAATTTCCCGAATGGAAAAATCCCGCAACCTTGTATTTCATTCTTATAGGCTTAGGACCGTCCGGAGTTTGAACAGTTGCTGTTGAAGTCAAATGAATTACATCACCGATTCTCGTACCGCGTTGTCTTGCGACCTGATCGCCGAGAATAATTTCGTCATTATTTATATTTGCAGAGCCGACAGTGATGAATTTTTCCATTTCGGAGACTTCTTTTTCCAATTCCGGATTGGAGCCCAGAATGTACAATAGGCTTCCACGTCTCATTGATCCCATTAGAACAGGGCCGGTAATAAAAGGTGAGGTATTAAGCACGTGCGGCATAAGTTTAGCCTCATCAGCAGGGATTTTCCAATTACGCAGAGCTCGGGCGCCCGATTGAGTTATAGTAACATGAGCGTACATACCGATCACCTTTTTTTTCAATTCTGCTTCAAAACCGGTCATAACAGAAGAAACAATAATTAGCGCTGCAACACCGATGGTTACGCACAAGACAGAAATAAAAGTAAAGAATGAAACGATGCCTTTATGGGTTTTTGAACGCATAAGGTATCTAAAAGCTATTGAAGATTCGTAAAACATACTTGCAAATAAAAGTTTTTTTGATAAAATATTATGTATGAAAAGAACACTATTAAAATCTAAATTACATCGTGCCCGAATTACGGACTGCTCAATAAATTATATTGGCTCAATCGGTATCGATGAGGCGCTGATGGAAGCCGCCGACATTATACCATACGAAAAAGTACTCATTGCCGATATTAATAACGGCAACCGGTTGGAAACTTATGCAATTCCCACACCGCGAGGGAGCGGTAAAATAACAATACTCGGTGCCGCAGGCAGATTAGTTGAAGAGGATGACCTGGTAATAATAATGTCATTTTCCTCATATTCACCTGAGGAGGCATCGAATCATACTCCCAAAGTTATTTATGTTGATAATGAGAACCGGCAGATGCCTAATAGTCAGTAATCTTTATTATTTAATGATTTGGCGATTTAATGATTTAATGATTTAATTTCAATCGTTTCAATCGTTTCAATCGTTTCAATCATTCTTTAAAACAAGCTCATTTGATCACTTTCAGGTAAATCGCCGAATACCCCGCTTTTCATCATGCTTTCCAGACTGGTTCTGTTGCACAGAGTTCTTCTTTGAATATCTTCAACACTTGAAAACTTTTCTTTTAGTCTTTCGGCGATAACCGACTCTGCGGCAGCTTCACCAAGTCCCGGAAAAGAAGTGAGCGGTGGAATTATTTCTCCATCTTCAACAATGCATCTTGTAGAGTGAGATTTATAAATATCCAAAGTTTTCATTTTCACTCCCCGCTCAACCATTTCAAGAGCAATCTCCAGAGAATCCAAAGCACTTGCATCATTATGGCTAAGATTTCTTCTTCCGTTAACCAGCAAATTTTCCATTGCTTTAATTATTTCATTTTTTCCGCCTGCTACAATTTGCGGATTAAGCGCACCACGCTTAACTGTAAAATACGATGCATAAAAAGCTACCGGATAATGCACTTTGCAGTATGCGATTCTAAAAGCATTAATCACATAAGCTACTGCATGAGCTTTAGGGAACATATATTTAATTTTCAAGCAAGAATTGATATACCATTCAGGTACATCTTTAGCTTTCATTATTTCAATATCTTCCGGAGTAAGCCCTTTACCCTTTCTAACTTTTTCCATTATTTTAAACGCGGAAAAAGTTTCAACGCCTTTTGTAATAAGATAATGCATAATGTCATCGCGAGTACAGATAACATCTTTCAAAGTAGCAGTCTTATTCTTTATTAAATCACGTGCGTTATTCAGCCATACATCTGTTCCATGACTTAAACCTGAAATTTTTATCAAATCTTCAAACTTGCCGGGACGCGTGTCCATAAGCATTCCGCGCACAAAGTCAGTTCCGAATTCAGGGATACCAAGCGTACCGACTTTACTTTTGCTGTTTCGTGTGGAAAGTCCGAGAGCTTTAACACTTGAGAACAAGCTTAAAGTTTTTTTATCATTAAGAGGTACTTGCGTAATGTCTTTTCCCGTAAACTCACATAGAAGACGGATTTGTGTCGGATCATCATGACCAAGAATATCAAGTTTCAGAAGTTGATCTTCCATTGAGTGATAATCAAAATGAGTCGTTTTCGTTCCACTATCAGCTTTATTTGCAGGATATTGAACAGGACAAAATTCAGTTATAGTTTTATCTTTAGGAAGAATAATCATTCCACCGGGATGCTGACCTGTAGTCCGCTTGATTCCCGTAAGACCTATTATCGCGCGCTCAATTTCCGCTTGAGGCCAATCCTCATCTATGCTTTCCAAATATTTTTTAACGAAACCAAAAGCGGTTTTGCTTTGCAATGTACTCATTGTTCCGGCACGGAAAACGTGTTCGCTGCCGAATAATTCTTCGATATAGTGATGAGCCCGTGATTGATATTCGCTTGCGAAATTCAAATCAATATCCGGTGTTTTATCTCCTTTAAATCCTACAAAAGTTTCGAATGGAATATCATAACCGTAGCGCTCCATTTCAGCGCCGCATTTTGCACATTTTCTTGGTGGGAGATCAACACCGAGTTCAGCTTTAATATCATCGAGTGGAGTTTCATTTGAATCTCCATTTTCATCATAGCCGACAAATTCGGTTAAAAAACATTTAGGGCAGGTGTAATGCGTGGGTAAACTGTTTACCTCAGTTATACCGCTTAAGAAAGCTACAAAACTAGAACCTACACTACCACGTGAACCAACAATATAACCGTCATCGAGAGATTTCTTAACAATTTTCTGGGCAAGCATATATAAATCGGCAAAGCGGTTTCCTATAATATCATTAAGCTCGCGTTCCATTCTTTTTTTAACAACCAAATGAGGATTTGTTCCGTAAAGTTCCGTGCAGCGGTTCTGGCACAGACTTTTCAGTTCTTCTGTTGCGCCTTCAAGGGTTGGCGGATGAAATCCATCAGGAATAGGTTTGATTTCTTCGATCTTTTCAGCTACTCTTGCAGGGGCATCAATAACGATTTTTTTTGCAGTATCTTCACCGAGGTATGAAAATTCATCCAACATTTCATCAGTTGTTTTAAAAGATAAAGTAGCTTTGTTGTCATTATCATCGCCACCCTTATCATATCCCTGCCCAACCTGCAAAATTTTACGCAGCAGGGCATCATGATCATCAACTACGTGAACATCGCAAGTTGCAACGACTTCTTTAGAGAGATTTTCGCCGATTTCGACAACTTTTTTGTTAAGTGTTTTCAATTCGTCTTCGGATTGAACGATATTTTTTGCTACTAAAAAACTGTTATTTGATGTTGGCTGAATCTCAAGATAATCGTATAAACCAATAGCATCGCCAATCTGTTTTTTAAACTTATCAGGTGTAATTTTTTTAAGATGCTCGGAAAGAACCAACTTGAATATTTCACCACTTTCGCATGCACTGCCTATAACTAAGCCTTCACGATATTTCATCAAAATATCTCGTGGAATAAGCGGTTTGCTATAAAAATATTTAGTGTTTGAAATAGAAACAAGATCATATAAATTACGCAGACCGGTAAGATTTGCGGCATATATAATTATATGGTAAACTTTCTTTTTGAATTTAGAAACTTCTTCTTTAGAAAGCGACTTGCCTTTATTTTTACGGGATATTACTTCAGAGACCTTTTCGCTGTTGTGATTTGTAAGATAACCCTCCATCCCAAGCAAAACTTTTATTCCATGCTTTTTACCAAGAGAATACGCTTCCGGAAAAACATGCACATTCCCATGATCGGTTACTCCAATTGCCGAATGACCCCAATATGCAGCTCGCTCAATCAAATCGGATATTTCAGCTAAACCATCCATCTGACTCATCTTTGTATGTGCGTGAAGCTCGATTCTGCGCTTCTCGCAAGTGTCACGGCGGATTTTAGAATCGGTTCGTTCAACCAGTTCGGCTTTTAACTCAACATCTTCCTTGTTATACATTGGGGTTAATGTTCCTGTAACAGTAATCCACTGCCCTTTTTTAAGTTTTAAAAGCTGTTTTGGCGGTTGGTTTCTGTTATTGTAATCACCGTTGTTTTGGTGAATAGAACATTCAATCGTTGATGTGAAATCAGTAAGCGAAAATTTCTCCTGCTGATAATGACGCTGTCCCGGAGGTTCATAACTCACCACTTTCCCGCTCACTGTAAATTTATTACGGATAGGTTTATTATCTACGAGTTCTTTAATTTCGGAAATATTGTAATGTTTTGCATTAGGGATGCTATAAAGGATATTCTCACGTTTTTTTATTGAAGCGGAAATTTTCTTTTTTTCTTCTTCTTTAACTTTTAGGACATGTTTTTTTATTTTTTCTTCAATAATCGAAGAAAAATCCCCGGAACTAAATAAAATTTTTGTATTAATACCCAAATGCGACTTGATATTTTCTTGAATTATTTTTCCACAACCTTCCTTTTCAAGAGTTTTTACAGCTTCGGGATTGCTTACCTTAATATTTACAACATCCTGCTTAACTTCCCATTCTAACGGATCAAGCAGCGCGGTCATTATTTCTGATTTTCGTCTTATATCATAGCAAATGTCATCCCAGTGAATTTTAAGGAATTGGCAAACAGGGAAGTCAGAAGCATATTTGGGGCGAAAAAGAATGTGTTTAACTTCCGCATCTGTTTCTTTAAGAAGTGATTGCCTTAATTTAGGCAAAATATTGGCTGAGTCAGGTGATTTCACTTCAAAATGAAGTTCCCAAAATCCTTGTTCATGATCAATACATAACTTGTCAAATAATAATGATTCCTCACTATTTTTAGACAAACCGACATCAAGTAGTCCATTGAAATTTATACTATTAAGAGATAATACCGTTTTCACAAATCTATATTTTTTTAAGGTTAATAAAATTATATCAAAGCTGTTTTTTTCACGCAAGGACTTATTGTAACACAAGCATCTTGCTTGTGGATTATTGGATGATGTTGCAAGTTGCAAGGTCGGTCACAAAGTGACCCTAAGGTTGTCCGTTGACGGACTTAAGGTTGCAGGCACTCGGAGGAAATTGTCCCGATAGTGCAGGACGTATCGGGACAATTTGATTTTCTGTTTTACTTATTACAGTTTTTAGTGCATTTTATAAGACAAAACCGATAATTCTAAATAGCGCGAAAATTCATTACGTGTTGCTCAAAAAGGAACAGTCGACATAAATTGTCGATTATTATGGTTCTGTGTAAAAACGAGTAGGTAAGTGGCGAAATATAAAGCGGCATTTAATGCGGCTGTTGCATTAGCAACAGAATTACCCGAAAAAAATAATAAAACTGAAATCTAATTGTTTTCGCAAGATTTATAATTTATTTTCGCATTGAGCGAAAATAAATTAACGCAGTAAATGACTCGCAATTTTTGTTTGATTTTCGAGCGAGCCTTTATTACTGCACTCCAAAGGGGCAACGCTATTTTGGCGCGTGCGAAAAAGTGAAATCTTATTAATCGCCGCTAACCCACGTATTTTTACACATTATATCATAGTTGTGCGACAAAAGATGTCATGAAGTTTTTGAAAAAAACAGGTTTCAGGTGTCGTAGGGGCATCCCTATGTGGTTGCCTTTATTCATGTGTCAGAAAATTCCATGGTTAATTCAACCTTTCAACCTTTAAACTTCCTTTTCCTGTCTTTGACGAATAACGCATAACC
>JAOZNZ010000150.1 GCA_029933535.1 bacterium
ATTTTGCCAAAAGTACGTAGTTTCGACTCGAAACTACATATTTATCAAAACTTTTTTGGCAATAAATTTATTCCTTTTACTTAATTTTTTGCGTTTTTTAGAATTTTAGTTCTTGTTAAGAAGAGAACCACCCCGGCCTATCGGCCACCCCTCCTTGGTAAGGAGGGGAATTTTTTAGTTAGACCCTTTTCGAGTAATCCCTAAGTAGTGTCTGACCGAAAACCTCTTATTTGCACGATGTTTATTATAATTTAAACAAATCATCAATTTTAATAAGAGTTCCTGTAGCAAATGATTTGTTTGCCGCGATACCAACAAGTATGGATTTTGCTCCATCAAGATGACCGGCGGCTGTTTTTAACGGATCATCTCCCGCGCCGAGAAAAATATCATCCAATAATCTTTTATCACCGCCGCCATGGCCTCCATCATTTTTTTTCCAGGATATTTCCTGTGGTTTTCCCCATAATTTTTGAAGGGTAATTTTTTCCGGTAGATTCTTTTTTTCTTGATCTGTCATATTAAAATCCGGATTATTTTGATCAAAGGCAGAACCTGAAACATACGGAGCTTCATTTATATCCATTTCAATACGCCCTTTTGTCCCATTAAATGTTACTTTATATCCTTCACACGGGCAAAAAGCATTGAGGGAATACGTCAGAGTTGTTTTCTTTTTATATTTAACGAGCACACTCATTGTATCTTCAATAGATATACCTTGAGAAAAGACGGAGTAATCCCGGATATATCCGTCATATTTTTCGTTTTTCAAATAGATATTTTCTAATTTGCCACCGTCTTTCAGATTAAGAGCAAACGGGTCTTTTTTAGCATATTCATTACCATAACATCTATGGTATAATTCTGTGATACCTCTGTTCTTCGCATTTTCCAAGCCGTAAAAAGCCAGTCTTCCCATACCGAAAACTTCTGTAGGAGTATCATTTAACCACCAGTTCACGAGATCAAAATGATGTGTAGATTTATGAACTATTAAACCGCCGCTGTTATTTTTATCACGATGCCATCTTCTGAAATAATCCGCCCCGTGTTTTGTATTTAACATCCATTCAAAATGCACTGATATCACATCACCGATTTCGCCGTTTTGGATGAGTTGTTTTATTTTTGTATTGCGCGGGCTATACCGATAATTAAAAGTAACGACAAGTTTTTTCCCTGTTTTTTTAATTGCGTCAAAAATTTCCTGACAATGTTCCTCATTAGTTGTCATTGGTTTTTCTGATATAACATCACAACCCAGTTCCATAGCTCTGCAAATATATTTGTGATGCACTCTGTCTATGCAGGTAACAACCACAATATCAGGCTTATGCTTTGATATCATTTCATCAAACTCATTTGCATTATAAGTGAGAAATGGACCTGTATTAAATTTGCTGTTAAAAATTCCATTCCAGTAGTCCATACGGCCCTGGTTTGTATCACACAATGCAGCCAATTCACACTGTTCTTTATATGTTTCTAAAATTGCTGTTGAAAACATATCTGATCTGCTTCCAAGACCGACTATCACATATTTCTTTTTTAACATTTAATCCTCCTTTGGTTTCCAATCAAGATCATCTGTCAAAACTATCGCATCAGGCGATTCATAACCGGATCCTGTATCCCTGATAATAACCTCTGTTTTACCGGAAGATAATCGCACCTGACCTGCCTTTTGCCATACGAATTTCCCACCGGCAGGTCCCGGCTCTGTATGCGTAGAATCAAAAGTCTTATCGCCCACAGAAACGCTGAACTGGCGGTTACGTTGACCCGGCCCGATAAGACCATGTACCCATACGTCATAGACGTTTGATTTTTTAATATTCAGAATTGTTTTGAGTTTGGATTTGTCATCAATTTTTGGATTTTTTTTCGTACGAAAACCTTTGCCAAAAAAGCCTTTATAATGGGTTTGGCATTTCCAGTCACCTTGCATTTCCGCTGCATCAACAAAATAAAATCCCTTCATATTTTTTAATTTATGCATATAATCTTTCCTGGCTTTTACCAGTATTCGCTGTTCCTGCTCCAATTTCTGTTTCTCTGTTTCAACGAGTTTTTTAACTTTCTTAAATTCTTTCTGACTTATATTGCACATCGTTGCTCTTTCATTAACAGATGCCAGTATATCAATTATCGTTCCTTCCCCCTGATCAAGTACAAGAACAGACAGATTATTACGTTTATTTGGTGAGAGTGAGATAATGTTTAATAAATACCTTGTCATCTGTTCAAGATTTCCATAACTTGTCCACCCTATTGGTCGTTCGAACTGTTGTATTTGATTAATAATAATGATGCCTTTACCGTATTTTCTCAAAGCAACCGCCTTAGGTTCGCCAAGCAGTTGCCAGTTTTTGTCTGCTGTAAATACGGCGGAAGCAATATGACGATTACTAATTTCGGGTCCAAGCCCATCAAAAATTTTATTATCAGGAACCAGTTTTACTTTATTCGCATTTCTATTTTTCGCTGATATTTTACCCGGCAGCCAGGAAAGATCAAAAAATTTATAATTCTGGCCGTCGATGTAAAGAAGCATTCCTTTTTTCACTGCCTTTAGAAGTTTTGTTTTAATTTCTTTTTTGGCATAATTAAATGCTTCGGCGCGACGACCTATAAACACAGCTTTGTATTTTGTCGGGTCATTGTAAATCTGATCAACAGCTTTTTCCATATCTTCAACAAAAGATGTTTTATCAAACCACGGGTTAATCCATCGATAAGGGATATCATTTCTAAAATCCGGCCACATCGAACCGTTGCCGTCTTTATCAAGCGCTTCTATACACCACATAATACCGTAAGGATAGACATCAAGAGTTGCTGAAAAGCGACCATTATTTAAAGACATTTTCTTTCTGCGCCAGGTGCTTTCAGATGGAAACGGTTTCCATTTCAGATACACTTTTGATATACCAGCGGGATCTGTAATTTTGGCAGCAACGGTTAATTTTTTGATTCCGTTTATTGAAGATGAAAGCTTTTCTTCTGGAATATTTATAACTGGCCCTTTTTTATCGCCCTTAGGTTTAAGAATATCAGATGACAATCCCTTAGGTTTTAAATTCTGTCGTTCAAGATCGTCCAATGGTTTAAGATGATTAGCCAAAGGATATTCGCCGGAAGCTATTTTAACGGTCCAGGCATGATCGTTTTTCACCGCCTGATCCTTCCATGTGAATTTCTCAGTGTGCATTCTTAATGTGTCAACAAAGGGTTTATAGTTTGCCTGACCAAGCTCTGCAAGCTTGTTCCAGTATTCAATAGCTTTTTTATGGTGCAAACGACATTCTTTCGCGACTTCAGGATCTCCACCGATTTCGTAAAGCGAAAAATAAGTGGCTGATCGCAATCTTGCAGCATTATACCGGGCAATATTTACCAGCATTTCCATATCAACCCCAAGGCTTATAAATTCTTTTGAATTTGTTGTGCATCCTATTTTTTTTGCCTGATGTAAATACTGCATTGTATCCCCGGCAAGTCTGTCAAGTAAATTTGCTGCCTGCATAGGATTGAAACGTGCCGACGGGTCCTTTTTAACGATACGCTGAACAAATTCCCGGGGGTTTTGATAGTTTTGTTCATCAAATTGTGCCGGCTCAGACGCCCATAGTGTAACAGGACCTCCTGTCTCAAGTTCAGGCGCATGGCCTCTATGGTCAGGATGAATACCGAAAAAAGTGAAACAACGTGGAATTATTCTGCCGGAAGTCGCAAAAGCTCTATATAATGGCTCCCCGACTTTCCCACCAAATCTTTGCTTAAATTTTTCAATCCATACCTGTTCGGATAAATCAGGATTATAACTCATTCTGCCCCAGACGTTATAGAACATCCAATCACGCTGATAGACCCATTTATACCAAGTTCCCGCTGTACGTTCGCGAGCATGATAGTTATATTTCGGATAATAAGAATTTATCGGTTCAACGCAAAAGCCTTCAGCACCACCTATAACACAGTTTCTCGCGGAAACACTGACAAGATCCGGGCAGCCCCACGGGAAAACTCTGTGTGTACCATTTACTCTGATTTGAAATATAACACGATAAGGATCCGGTGATGAAAAGTAATTTTGATAAGAATAATCCCGCCATGATGCCATTTTACCTCCAGCAACAATATATGGCGGGCCATACTGTTCTCCGTTATATTTTACTTCAGCGGCAAATCTTCCAGGGAACGCTTTTCCCATTTCAACAATCTTAGTTTTTTCCGCTCCCCAGCTTCGCACATAAATATCAATATCTCTGCCGCATTCTTTTATAGCCGGAATATAACTGTTAAGATAAAATTCATCACTTTGCCCGGATTCACCGACACGAAAACCTATCATATCAAGATCAGGGCAAGCTTGAATTATTTTTGTCACGCATTCTTTTGTATATTTCTCATGGTTCTTCTGATCATTCCAGTCATAAGGTCCTGAATTACAGTAAGGTCCGAAATATGTTGAATAACTCATAAGAGAAAATTTTATTCCGCGTTCTTTTGCCATTTTCATTACTTTCTTTAACATTGCAAGATTTCGTTCGGAAGTTTTAGAATCAACTCCCGCTTTTGGAAACATATCACTTTTTATAAAGTAAGGATATAGATTTGGGAAATCCGTTTTCTTGATGTTGTACATACCATGATAATCAATCCAGTTGATTCTCGATCGAGCAAGCATATCCAGATAATCCTGCCAGAAATCATTTTGAACAAACCACCATGTTTCCATTGTACTTTTATCATAAGGCAGTGTCAAAAAAGGATTGATTGCTCGAAATTCTACAAAAGGTGATTGTACAACAGGTTCTTTAAATTCAAGCACCTTTTTACCTTCCATCTGTAAACGCTCAGCTAATTCAAAACAACCGTACATTAAGCCTACATTATCTCTTCCAACTATACCAATTTCATTTGATAACCTTGAAATTACAAATGATTCAGCTTTGCATGGAAGCAGATCTGCCGACTGTTTTACTACGCTGCTCTCACTACTTTGCAAGTTTGTCGTTACAAAGATGTGAACATTTTCAGCCTTCACCTTGTCAAGAGCTGTTCTCAGGTCACTAACACCAAATGCAATTGGCGGGCAATTTTTATCAAAAGAAATTTCAGTGGTTTTAGCCTGAGCTATAAAACAGATAAAAGGCACAATACAAATAAAAATTACTGTTTTAATAAACTGGTTTTTCATAAATTTCATCAACATATCTCCTTGTTAATTTTAATAAACTGTCTTTATATTTGTCTTTATAATCACTGCATCGACGGGTACCTTTTTCCCTTTCACTATTTTTTTCACGGCAAGTGTCAGATTATTTTCAGAAAGATGAATCCGGTCGGTATTAGAACCTTTTAATTGCAAAAAGGTCTTTATCTTTGGGCTGACCGCACCGGTTATATCAACATCCCGACAATCATCCAACATTATCACAGGGCTCTTTTTGGGGATAAGCTTCACGTTTTTCAAGCTGATGTTTTGTGAATTAAACGCAGACATTCCGTATTTTGAATTAATCGTAATGTTCTCCAGAACCACATTATCAATAGGTCTTTCCGGGAGTCCGCGAAGCGTAATGGCACTACGGGTAAGGTTGCCTTTGCCGGTAATATTTTTAATAAAGATGTTTTTGAACTCCGGTGGAGTGTTACTGCGTGCCTTTGCTGAAGAAGAGCCATAAAACATGTTCAAAAGAATACACGAACCGACATTATTCATTTGAATATTTTCTATCCGGATATTTTCTATTCCACCGCCTCTGCCCCGCATGGATTTGAGACGGATTCCAATGTCAGTTCCGTCATATACACAGTTATGAACATAAACATTACGGATTCCACCTGAAGTATCGCTGCCGAAAACGATGCCTCCGTGTCCCCTTTTAACGTGACAGTTCTCCACGATAATGTTTTCAGATTTTCTTCCTACCCGCCATCCGTCTTCATTCATGCCTGATTTGATACATACCGCGTCATCACCAACATCGGCAAAAAGTCCTTGTATATGAACATTTCGCGAAGAATCGATAATTATTCCATCTGTATTGGGAGCATCGTGAGGATTCAGTAATACAATATTGCGAACAATTACGCCATCACAATAAACCAGGTGATGATTCCAGAAAGGACTGTTACGGGATGTGTACCCTTCCAGCAGTACCCTGCGGCAATTTATCAACTGGATCATCGGTGGGCGCAACGCAGCTTCTTCAGTACCATATATACGGTCTTTAACCTGAATTCCGTTGTATTCTGAATCATATAACCGCTGTGCTGCAGGATGCTGTTTACGTTTCCATGGCCACCATGATTTACCTTGGCCATTGAATACCCCCTTTCCGGTAACAGCAACATTTTCACAATCTTTTGCATAGATAAGGGGCGAATAGTTGTAACATTCAATCCCCTCCCAACGGGTAAATACTACTGGTAAGTAATCAGCATGATTCTGACTGAATCGCACCTCTGCTCCTTCGGCCACATGAAGATTAATATTACTTTTCAGGTGGATTTTTCCGGTCAGCCAGACGCCTTTTGGAATCAATACTGTTCCTCCGCCGGCTTTTGCGCATTCTGCGATGGCTTTTTTAAACGCCTCTGTGTTTTTTGTTTTTCCATCGCTAACGGCGCCATAATCACGGATATCAAATATTTTATCCAGAAAAACAGGATCTTTTAGATGAGCTGATTCTCCGGAACGAACTTGGCCGGCCGGAGAAAGATCAATTTCTTTCTGAATATTTGCCGTGCAGAGGATTAGTCCATCGTGCACAGCGCCATAATCTACCGGTTCATACACGTGTACCCTTGATGCATTCGTAACACATCCGGCAGCAATCATCATCCCAAGAACAGCAACAATTCCATATTTTTTTATACGTTTGTTCACTTGTTTGTTTTTTTCTAATTTTTTTGGATTGATTTTCTTAATATAAAACTTTTCGAGTACCCTTTAATAAATATTAATATTCTCTCTTTGTATTATTGTCCATTCATTTTCATTTTTCGGTTTACGTTCGACAACAAATGTTGAGCAGTCACGCGCGGCTATATTTTCGGGTGATATTCCCTTTGTTTCAGGCGATGTTTTGAATATTTCCGCAGTAATATTTACACGATATGTATCGGTTCGCACTGTAATATAATTCGCGATCCGGCACATAAGTTCCGGTGTCATTCCTTTTACATCAAGCAGATCATAGGTATTTTGATATGGCCGTATTTTCTTTTTGTCCTTGGATATTCCTTTAGCAATATTTCCCGCGAGTTTTTTGCTCACACCCGGCAGCACGGCTATTATCCGTTCTGTCGCTGTGTTCACGTTAATTTTGCCCTGATGTTCAATTGGAGTTAAAAGAATATAATCGAGCCATGCAGTTCCGCTGCATTCATCGTCGCCGAGGTTATGGGGTGTAATCAATAATTTAACAGCACCTTTATCTCCTATATTTTCCGGTTTCAGTTTTCCGAAATAAATTGAGTCATTTTTGTCATATTTGTATCGTTTTTTTGGAGGTACATCCCAATCCTGTTTCACAAAGTTCCATGTTTTTATGTTCAACTGTGCATTATGATTTTCTTCCAGGAACTCGGTTGTCATTATTGAATCATTTAAACCGAAAAGATATAAATCGTAAGACTCCTCCGAATCAAGCCCGGTATTCTGCCATTCCCATCTTCCCT
>JAOZNZ010000768.1 GCA_029933535.1 bacterium
ACTGGTACTTCGGATACCCGTCAACAACAGGGCCGCGCCACCAGTCATCGTGAGCCAGACTTTTGGGCAAGCCTTTTCCGGTTGCTGCGTCAAGATTCACTTTTTGAATATAATACTCGCCGTTGAAAAGGTTTTCGTCTGACCATCTGCTTCCTTTCTCAAAAAGTTCGTGATAAAATTCAGCGGTTTCCGTTTCACCAAGATGAGATGCCATTTCTTCCGCAGCGCGCAGCGCTCCGAGATAAAAAGAGCCGCACATAGTATTTGGTCCCCAGAAATTAATATCATAAGTATTATGCTGAATTCCTTCCATAACTCCGTCTTTATCGAAATCCCATTTGCTGAAAGTATAATCAACAGTTTTCTTGATTTTCGGCCAGAGAGATTTAAGCCATTTATCATCACCAAGAATTTTCCAATCGCGATACGCTTTCAATACACAGCCGAATTGTCCATCCGCGCAAGCGAAAGTTTCTTTGCCGAGTTTTTCACCAAGCGGAAGGTCAAGTCGAAAATCCATTGCTCCGTTTTTATCTACACCGTATTTGTATTCGCTTTCCCTGATATTTCTTTCAAGACTTGGAAAAAGGAACGGAATCATTTGTTGATAATTCCAAACGTGAGTACAGGTTCCATGACAACAACCTTTATCATTATGACAGCCTTCCCATGCCCAGAAATCGCCGTTTTCAAACCTCAAACAGGTAGGTGATTTTAAAATTGAACTTGTCATTGTAACTGAGTCAATAACATAATCAGGCAAAGTTGTCGCGCGAATGGTTTCATCATAAAGTTTTGTATCTTTTTCAAGTCTGTCAAGATTTTTTGTGACGTATTCGGCAACATCCCATGCATTTTTCCATTGGGCTTCCTGATAAGTTTTATACGGAACGTCCGCGCTTTCTTTACCAAAAGGCATTAATGTAAAAGGAGCTTTACCTTGCGGAGTAAGCCAGGTAACTATAAAAGGAATTGTCTTTTCCTCTCCGGGCTTTAAAGTAAACTGCGCTCCCATGGAACCTATCTCACCTTTAGAAAAACTTTCTTTTACTGAATCGTCAAGTTGACCCGTTTGTGCCTGCGTCCAAAAATCTGTTATGCCGTCAAACCAACCTCCACGATACCAATGAACGAGTTTTGTAATTTTTTTATGAGGAGTTGCAACGGCAATAGAGCCTTGTCGCGCGTTTTTCTTTTTTTCTTGTTTTTTTGTAAAGAAAAGCCCGCGTGCAATTTTTGTATCGCGATATTTATTTATTTTATTTTCTTCAATCGCACAATTTTGTTGATCACCGGCGACAGTGTTTGTCATATTCATAAAAATAGTCGCGTCAACTTTTTTCTTTGTGGGATTTGTTATTGTCCATTGGAAAATAGCGCAGGGAATCGATGAATCTTTGTCATTATGGGGAATAAAAGGATTCCAGGCCGTTACTTCCGCTCGCAAGGGCATTTTTTTGTCTTTATATTCGATATTAGCAAAAGGATATGAAGCAGAAAAATTATTTTCGCGAAAATGCGGAAGTCCGGCTCCGCTTGCAGCATCATAACCATGTGCTCCGCGACCGTATTCTCTCGCGATGGGTCCTTGAAGAACTTTAGTCACCGCATTACCGTCTTTTGGCTTGGCATACAAAGTAAAAAATGAAAACGGGTTGGAATTACCTTTCCCGGGCGAATTATATATTTCCCAATCCTGAAGTCCGCCCCAACTGTTAATAGAAATACATCCTGCGCCGATACCACCGATTGGGAAAGCTACTTCGGGAATTTCTTTACTGTTGATTTTTTTCATCATAATAATCTCACTGATTGTTAGTTGGTTATTTTATAATAAATATAGTGTGAAAATTTTAGTTAAAACATTTTGATTTGTCAAGGCGGGGCGTTATCCGTAATCCGTGATCCGTTTGGAGGGACGCTGTCCCCAGCGTCCTAATTAGGTGTCAGGTGTCGGGTGTCA
>JAOZNZ010000769.1 GCA_029933535.1 bacterium
AAAAGTTAAAATGAAAAACGTACTTGACGGTGGAATAACTCTCAAACTAAATACTTATTCCCCTCTTAGCGCTCCCGCAATTCTTTACTCACCTACTATTAAAGGAACTCATGATTGGACTGATATAACCCTTAACGATTATCCTTTGCCACCCGAACGCGATGCAACAGACGTTGAGATACATTTTACCGGCAACGGAGAAGTATGGATAGACAGTCTTTATCTCGGACCGGAAGACGGAAGCGAGAATTTGCTTGATAACCCCGATTTTGAACAGGGAGACGGCACGCCTTCGAATTGGATTTTAAACAATAATTCTTCCGAATATGTTTATGAAGTCAAGCAGGTTGAAGGCGAGGGAATGAATGGTTCTAAATGTATAAAAATATCTAATTCCGCACAAAATGTATTTAGCAAAAAAAGTGATCCTTATATAAATAAACAATGGGCGGATTTTCAGGAATTCGGTAATGATTCCTCTAAAGAAATTTTTAATTACATCGGAACGTGCATCAAAGAAGTTGATAATAAGCTCCCCGTTATTTCTTACGGTACAGTCCTGTTTCCGTTTTTCTGGGGTTGGGATGAATTGCAGTGCGGAATACATTTATACAACGTGGCTAAAATGAAAGATATGGATTATCTCGGTATGCAGCTGCCTTCCCACAGTGGTGACTATCACCCTATAACCTGTCCTTTAGATATAGCGCGCAGATATGATAAACCTTCGTATGTAATGGATTTACTTGACTGGACTGCCGGCCCTGAAATAGGTTTCGATAAAATGATGCGGGTTGCACACGGTACTCTGCAGCACGGCGCTAACGGATTTCTTACTTACTGCTGGTATGCTCCGGGAGGAGATTATAAATTCTTTCCTATATGGAAACTTGCGGAACTCAGAAGATTTAATGTTGACTCAAGAATAGCAAGAAAAATGACGCAAGACAAGGAAATAAAACCTGAAATGCTTCTGATTATGCCTTTGCTTCAAACAACATCAACCGACCCGAACGGTATAAAAAATGATCCTGAAGATTTTGTCGGTTGGTATAAAATGTTAATTCAGAATCAACACTATTTCGATGTCGCGCTTTTTGAAGACTTGCTTGAAAAAGATATTAACGCAAAATATTTAAGTAAGTATGAAGTAATCGTAATACCCGATTGCGCGTATATTAATCCAAAAATAGTAGAAAAACTTAACGCATATCTTAAAGCAGGCGGTAATATTGTTTCTTCCGCGCGATTTGCTCTTTATGATGAATACGGTTCCCCCGCAACTATGATACCAAAATATGCTTCCGGGCTTAAAGATACAGGTAATAAAATAATAAAATACGGAAAGGGAAAATTCGTGCATGTTGGAAATACAAGTTTTTATGATAAAGATAAAAAGCGTACCATAACCGGTGGAATTGGGAAAGCCTATCTTGAAAAAGTTCGGCGTTATAATCTAAGATGGACAACTCCCCCGTTATTTCATGTAATGGACTGGGATTACAAAAATGAAAACAGAACGAAACTTCGTAAGACGGCGGAGACTGCTCTTAGAGAAGCGGATTATAAAAAGCGGATAAGTTTTGTTGAAGACAATCCTTATGTTGAGACTGTTCTTTTTGAAGGTAAAGATGAAGATTTGATTTATTTCGTTTTTCACAGCAAGAAAGAAAAAAGTGATGCTGTAACTGTAGCTTTTCACAGTGATAAGAATATCAAATCTATGGAAGCGGTTTACGATATGGAGAAAAAAGAAAATATCAATTTCACTAAAGAAGGAAATATTTATAAATTCAAAATCGCTCCTTTTAAATACGCATGTATTTTAAAAATAAAACACTGATTAGTGGAATAATTGAAAAGAGTCAATCGACACAGAGTGTCGATTAAATTAGGCATTCAACTTAATTATCCCACCGGTCTTGTACCGGTGGTAAGAAAAATTGGATAAAAACGAT
>JAOZNZ010000770.1 GCA_029933535.1 bacterium
CAGGCGATACAGCAGGCGGAGTGGTAGAAGTTATTGTTCGTGGTGTTCCCGCGGGTCTCGGCGAACCGGTTTTTGATAAACTTCGTGCAACAATAGCTCACGGAATTATGAGTATCGGCGCTATTACAGGCGTTGAATTCGGTGCCGGATTTGAAGCTACAAGAGTTACAGGTTATGAATGGAATGATGAACCTTATCTTGAAGACGGTAAAGTTCGGTTCCGTACAAATAGAAGCGGTGGATTTCTTGGTGGAATTACAAACGGTGAAGATCTTGTTATCAGATGTGCAGTTAAACCAACTCCTACTCTTTCGATTCAGCAGAAAAGTATCGATATGGATAAAATGGTAGAAAAAGATCTTGAAGCTATTACTCGCCGTGATGCAACTTTATGCCCGAGAATGTATCCTGTTTGCGAAGCTATGGTTCGTATGTGTGTTGTAGATGCTTTAATGATGGCACGCGGATACGACAGTGTTTGCAAGATAGAAAATCCATGGAGGCAAATTTGATTTATTAAAATCAAATTTATTTATCAAAATGAAAAAATTATTTATTCCGGTTGTTATTGTTTTATTACTTTCCGGCTGCAGGACGCTGCAAACAGCGGTAGGTACTTCAGGATCAATTGACTTGACAGGAGATTATTGGCAGGAATTATCTTGTGAATGGACACCAGCCAGGCCTGATAGCGAGCGTGGCAAACCGCGCATAAACAGGAATGTTATAGGCAGAAAATTAATTGTGAACAATATTCCTTATGAAAAAGGAATTGGTGCCGCAGGTAAATCTATTTTAATTTGTTCACCTGATAGTTATGCATCAAGTTTCGAATTAATGGCTGGAATTGATGATGCATCACCGGCAAAAAATGCTACAGCTCGCTTTGACGTTTTTGGTGATGGCAAACCTCTTTTTTCAACAGAGTTAGCAGGAGGGAGAGACCCGGTTCATTGCCGCGTAAGGCTTACCGGAGTTGATGAACTGATAGTAACAGTTGACGCCCCGACAAATGTTTATGTTAATATTTTACTTCCTAATTTGGTTGGAGTGCCGGGTTTAGAGTATGAACTTACAACGGGAAAAAGTTCTTATGAGGATTATATTTATGCTCAGCCGAAACCGCTTAAAGGAGTTAAACATTTATTCAACAATGCAATTGCTTTCCCTTACAAAAGTAAAAAATACGGGAATTGTATTGGTATGAGCAATGCTAATGTCTGCATTATTGTTTCTCCGGGTCATGCCGGCAAAGTGATTCATTTTGGCACTGACATAAAGGAAAATCTTCTTGGCGGAACTTCGGGAATTATGCTTCATCCACTTGAACGCAGAATAGCCGATATAACTCTTGCATATCAGGGGACATGGAACTGGAAATTTGATGGTGACGGAATGCTGAAATTGATTTCCCCACCGGATTTAGCGCATGGAATAAGATGGATGCGAACCTTTTACATTGTTCCTTCAACGCGTATGGTTAAAGCAACTGTTCGTATAAAAAATGTAACAAGAGATGATGTTTCGTGGAGTGCAGGAACATATTTTGATTTCAACACAAATTCTGCCATTGCTATGAGGGCTGAAAGTGCTGCACCGGGTTATACTTTCCAAAAAGCTCCGCCCGAAAATCTAGTTGTAACTGACAATATGTTGCTGCTTAGCGATTATAAGACACAGATAATTGGCAAAACTGTAAAAAATTATGATGTTATAACCGATGCCGAAAGTTGGTTTTGTGCTTTGTCATTGAAAACTAAAAATGCATTTATGGTAGAACCCGTTGCTCCTAAAATCGGCTTGTTTCCTTATGGCGGTGCACGAGTTTTTGTAGTTCGAACACCGGATAGATTTCGAGTAACAACTTTAAGTGAACTTACACCACTTTCCCCGAACGAAAGTTTTTCTCAAGAACAGTCTTGGATTATTGGTCAGGGAGTTAAAGATATGAAGACAAC
>JAOZNZ010000771.1 GCA_029933535.1 bacterium
CGAAATTATTCGCAACAACAGAGAAACAGACGAAAATGCTTGATCTGAACAAAAACAAAGGCTTTTTAATTGCTCTCGCTGGAGCAGTTATATTATTAATAGTTGGAATCATAATGTGGCGTGGCGCAGTTAGCAGCTCGCAGGGAGCGTGCGATGACATTGAAAGCGCAAAATCGCAGTATCAGTCCATAACAAAAAAATATGGCGGAGCACCAACAAAAAAACTTGTTGAAGCTTTTGAGAAAGAACTTGAAGAGCTGAGCAGCATAAACGATGAGATGATTAAAGTAGCTCCTAAGAAAAAGCTGCCGGTTTTTAATCCTTCAAGTATTAAAGCAGAAATCAGAGATACTAAAGATAAAATCATAGATTTAACCTCAGAAAAAGAAATCAGAATACCGGAAGATATCGGTTGGTCTGAATATCTGGGTCCAAACGTTCCAAAGACATCCGACTTGCCAAAATTAACCCGCCAATTCGTTATTATTAAAGATGTCCTTGAAGTTCTTTGCTCTGATAACGCGCAAGTTGAAGAAATAACTGTTATAGACAGGAATCCTGCCGGAACGACGAATGATGATATTGACGATGATGAAGAAATGTTTGATGACGAACCTACAGGCAGAGTATCTAAAAAAGAAAAAGAAAAAGAAAAAGAACTTTATGATGCTGTACCTGTACAATTTGAATTTAGAACGAAACCGGAAAGCTTATATACTATCCTTGCCGGAATAAGAAATAAAGGCTACTTTTACAGACTTTCCAAAATAACTGATAAACTTGAAGTGCAGTCTATGGGTGAAGTTAGTGACCCTTCGGACATAACTGAGATTCTATCTGTTCAGCTTCTTGTTGATAATATTCAACTTGATTTAGATGACAAAACCGACACTAAAAATTAAGTCGGCAAAATAATAACGAATAACATACTTATTGACTGATGAATATACTAAAGCAACATTGGGAGAAAATTTTACTGGCTGCCGTTGTGGTCATAGCACTTATTGTAGTAGCTATTTCTTTTACTGCGGGTAGTGAATTCGGGTCGTTTGAAAAAGCCAAGAACGCTGATATAATTAAAGATAGTAGCGTTCTTTTAGGTTATAAAGAATCTATAAAATTTTCTGAAAGTGAAGCTCCGGATAAGCTTAATCCGAACCCTTTCCTGCACGAAGAACTTCAGTATTGTCCCAAATGTAAAAAACTCCAGCCAAAATATTCCAGAATCTGTCCTGAATGCGGCACAACTGTAGATTATAATAAAGATGCTGACGGCGATGGAATGGACAATAAATGGGAACAGAAATACAGCCTTGATTGGACTAATCCAAATGACGCAAATGAAGACGCTGACAAAGACGGAATAACGAATCTTGAAGAGTATAAACGTACCAGCAATCCTAAAGACCCGTCAGATCCCAATATTATTTTAGATGATTACACTTTGTTAAAAGTTTATAGACCGTCAAGACCTGTTATGCTTATGAAATGCACAAAATTGTCCAGTGGTGTAAATCTTCAGCTGAAATATAAAGGTCGCACTCAATTTAAGAAAGAAGGTCAGAAAGTTACTGATGGAAACACTCCCGTTTATGAAATCGGAACAGTAGCTTTCAAGAAAATTGGTAAATGGAATCCTATGATTAATTCTACACAGTACTTAGATAAGAGTGAAGTTACAATGACTGATATAAAAACAAGTGCACCTTTTACCTTAGTTATTGGCGAAACTAATTATTATGATTATGTTGAAGCTGAAATACAGGCAAAAGAAGGTGAAACAAAGCCGTTTATTATACGCAAAAATGATGAAATTGACCTTCCTAAATACAAAGAAAAAGCAAAAGTAGAATCATTAGATGAAAATGAGAAGGCATGTATATTTGATGTTAAAGGTAGAAAATATAGAGTTAATGCTAAATAATAATTAATTACTCAAATAAATAACCACGGAGT
>JAOZNZ010000772.1 GCA_029933535.1 bacterium
TTAATTTAATTAACCTGAGAATATTTATGAAATATTTACACATCAAAACTATCGCGTTTCTAATAACCTTTTTACTTGCTGTTATTGCAGGCGCAAATGATAAAATATCGCTCTCTCCCCTGCCATGCGAAATTATATCCCTGGATAACGGTATGAAAGTTATCTTGTCTGAAAAACATGATTCATCGGCTGTTGCTGTTTATGCTTATGTGAAAACAGGCGGGATTTATGAAGGAAAATATCTCGGTTGCGGGGTGTCTCATTATCTCGAACACCTTGTGAGTGGCGGAACAACTAAAAACAGAACTGAGCAGGAATCCAATATACTTCTTAAAGAAACAGGCGACAGAGTTAATGCTTATACTTCGCTCGATCACACTTGTTACCACATAAAAACAACTCGCGATCATTGGAAAACTGCCGCGGATTTAATTTCCGATTGGCTTGCAAACTGCGCTTTTGAAACCAATGAAGTCCAGCGCGAAAAAGGTGTCATTGTTCAGGAAATTAAAATGGGCGAGGAAGAACCGGGAAGAGCTATGTGGAAACTGTTCCAGGAAACTCTTTTCCTGAAAAATGAAGCCCGAGTTCCAATTATCGGATTTGAAGAAGATTTCAAAAGCGTGACTCGTGACGAAATTATTGACTATTATTCCAGAAGATATGTCGCTAATAATATGATCGTTGTTATTGTCGGAGACGTTTATCGAAACGAACTCGATGAAGTACTAAAATCAACTTTCGCGAAAGTTAAACGTGGGAGAGATATGCAGTGGCTTTTAACCCCTGAACCAAAAATGATATCTTCGCGTAAATCGGTTAAAAGGTTTAATGTTCAAAAAGCTCACGTCGAAATAGGGTTCCCGTCAATCAAACTTAATGACCCCGATCTTTATTCGCTTGATCTTTTTGCAAAAGTGGCTGCATCAGGAAACAGTTCTCCTCTTGTTAAAAAAATTAAAGATGAAAAACAGTTGGTTTATTCCATTTCTGCAGGAAGCTGGACTCCAAGTTATGTTCGCGGCGTATTTACAATAAGTTTTACATGTGACGAAACTAATGTTAATAATGCTGCAAATGCAATTATTGCAGAACTTGAATCACTGAAAAATATTCCGTTTGATGATGAAGATGTCGAACGCGCAAGACGCCAAATTATTGTTTCTCATTTTAGCAGCCTGCAAACTGTTGGCAGTATCGCGGGAGAAATCGGTGGGAATATGATTTCACTTGGTGATCCAAATTTTGGCGTGAAATATATTTCCGAACTTCAGAAAGTAACTAAAAATGACCTGATGCGCGTCGCAAATAAATATTTTGACACTAATGCAATGGTCTTTGTAGCCCTTTTACCTGAAAAAAATTCCGTTGAAGAAATATCAGAAAGCAAAATCGTGAAAGCTGAAAATACTTTCAATTTTAAAAAACATTCTCTGAATAACGGGATCACTATACTTACTCGTGCAAATAATTCCGTGCCGCTTGTCGCTTTTTCTCTACAATTGCAAGGAGGGCTCGCTTATGAAACAAAAAATAATAACGGAATCTCCGCCTTGATGGCGGGTATGCTCACAAAAGGTACCCCCTCACGTTCGGCTGACGAAATCGCGCAGACAATCGAACGGCTTGGCGCTTCTCTTTCTTACGGTGCAAATCGTGATTCCATTTCGGGTAGTGCGAATTGTCTTCCTGTAGATGTTCCAACGATTGTAGATTTGCTTTCCGACACACTTTTGACACCTTCTTTTCCTAAAGATGAACTTGAAAAGAAAAAGCGATTAACACTTTCTGCTATAGTTGCGCAAAAAGATTCATGGACTCGTGAAGGTTTTAATAATTTTACAGAAATATTCTTCGATAACTCTCCTTTCGCAATGCAGACTATCGGTTCAACTGCCGCTGTTACGCGCCTTACAGTTGGAAAACTAAAAGATTTTCATGCTAAAGTCTTGCAG
>JAOZNZ010000773.1 GCA_029933535.1 bacterium
CCTGACACCTGAAACCTGACACCTGAAACCTGACACCTGAAACCTGACACCTGAATACCGATTACCTTTCCGGTTTACCGGAATCCGGTCTCATCGAGACCGGCATCGCCCATCTCAAAAACTGATTTGTTGTGCAGGATGATCTTCCTATTTGCGAACGGCCGGGATAATAATAATCTGAATTTCTTACCGGAGTGAAGCCTAAAGTTCCCCATCCTTCATAAAACATATACAATTTATTTTCCCATGGTAAAATTTCGCCCCACCATATCGCACCCTGATCCCAGTTTCCTGATTCGCCGCGTAAAAATAAAGGAAACGGATTACTCACCTTTTTCCAGTGAATTAAATCATCTGAATAAGCAGCATTCATTCGCGGATGAAAATCAAAATGTGAATCACCGGCCTGGTAAATCATCCACCATTTCCCGTTAAGGCGAAAAATCCTCCCACCGCCGACCGCGTTACTGTCCCACTCTCCTGTTTTGCCCGGTGCAACGCATTTATATATTTTTGCGTCTTTGATATTTTCAGGATTTTTTGTAACGGCAACGTACATTGTTAGTTTATCAGTTGATTGGCGGATGCTGCGATCCCATTTTGCGTCGCCGTAAAAAACGTAAAATTTACCGTTGTGATATACTGAGTCACTCGGTCCGACATCAATCATAAGCGGATTATTTTTAGATTTTTTAAAGTTGAATCCCCCGTCAGTAGATTTTGCTACACAAAGCGTTGCATTATAATAATTATCTTTCCCAATGTAGTAAAGATAAACCTCGTTATGAGGTCCTTTGGTTACACATGTATCGAGTACGCTGTTGCAGTCATAGATTTCCGGGCCGCAATTTATAACAATTCCATGATCCGTCCACTTCCCTCCTTCTTCAATAGTTTTCCATTCTCCGGTCGGCGAAAAAGTTTCTGCCGGTTGTGTCCAAAGGCCAATAGAATTAACTTCCCAACCTTTGTTTTTGTCAGAACCGCGAAAATAAAAATATATTTTTTCTTTCCTGTCGCGAGGGTCAATATTTTTAAAAAAAGCTGCGTTAGCTGCATGAACAGACCGCCAGGAAACTTTTGGATTGTACGGAAGCACCAAACCTTCTTTTCCGGGATGCCTGCTGCCGCATTTTGTAAAGATAGATTTTGGGGTGAATTTATCTGAAAGATTTTTCAGAGTTATAGTTGAAAAATCAGCGTGAGCATCTTCAATCAGGCAAGCAAATCTTCCTCCGCCTATTGTTGCGGTAAACTCCAGCATTTTCTTATCATCAAAACTTATTTTAACATTGTCGGATTTTTTTTCAATCGACAATTTATGCCATTTGAATAAATCAATTTTTGTTGATAGCGGTGCCGACTCTTTCCACAGAACATTTTCCCCTTGTAATTTCACAAGAACAGTAATCTTCCGGCTTGTTAAATCAATCCAAACAACTATTGACGAAAAATCTAAATTATCATTTATTGAAGTTGCAATTCCGGCACGTTGTCTGAACATTTTTCCCTGTTCGCCGAAGAATTTTAGTTTTGCTGATAAAGAATAATCATCAGCGGATTTTATGTAACAAACCTGTCGTGCCCACGTTGCGTTTCCGACACTTTCTCCCCAGAGGTATTTTTTATCACAGATTCCCCATTTGCCGGATGGAACTTGAAACCAATTTGAACCGATAGCAACTCTATTCCAATTTTCCACAAAAGAATTTGCGGAAGCCGGGATTGAAAGAAGAATAATCAAAATAATTTTAGACACGAATTTCACGAATTTTCACGAATTTTTTATTTATTTTCTGTGAGTGCTATTTTCTCTGTTTTTTTCACAAGACTGCTGTAAGCAACTATTCCTGCCGCACAAATTACAGCCGAAACAATGATGGAAAGCGTGTATGCTTGCGTTAAATCAAAAAGTTCTCCGCCTGTTGTCGGACCGGTAAGCCCTGCTAATCA
>JAOZNZ010000151.1 GCA_029933535.1 bacterium
TCATTTGTCATTTGTCATATTGTTGATATAATTCACCTCCTTTTTTTATTAATTATTCTTTCTATGAAAATAATAAATAATAATTAGACGTTAGACGTTAGACGTTAGACGTTTGGTAACATATAAAATCCAAAATCCAAAATTTAAAATCCAAAATAACTCCGGTTCCGGCACGCCTGTCATTTCACTACTGAAACCAGCAATAATAAAACCTGCCCCGGAGTCTGGTGAAGAAACAAACGTAAACGAACCATCCCCGGAAGCGATGTAATCGTGTTGAACAATAATTCCTATTCCCTGCCCATAAGTGTCCTGGTCAATGCTTGTAATTTTTCCTCCTGATAAACCTGTAAAAAATGCGGTTCTTCCCGCTGCTTCCCAAGCATAACTGTAAACTGACAACGTGTTGGAAGAGTAAGGAATCAGATTGGAAAGTTTTATCGCAAAAGCAGCGCCGGGTTCACCCCCATAAGCCATATATTCCAACAACGATTTTGAAGCCGAATCCGAAATAGTAGGTGAAAGCTGAGAAAAGAAAATAAAAGTTATTGAACCGTGCGCTCCCATCATTTCCCAGTCATTTGTTTTTATCATTGATGAACCGTTTGGAAAAGATATCCAGTTTGTAAGATGGCCGGTTCCTTCAAACTGCACGCCGTTAATTTCTACCGGATCTCCGTTCAGATTAACAATATGTGTGTAATCTTTTAGCGGGTCAATAAGCGAAGTGGCATCGCTGTCAAAGCGGCTTATACGAACTTCGTTAGTAGGTGCTTTACTTACTTTAAGGTTATCTATCAAGCTTGAATTTGTTGATGAGCTGTTATAATTGAAAATCGAAATATAATTTTCTTCAAATCCATCGCCGTCATCATAAATATATCCATTTTTTGCTGTACTGATTACCATAGGGGTACCATTTATGAAAGCGGAATACTGAGCATTTCCATTATCGAAATCTTCCGCGCTGACAACTAATGTAACATGGATTTTTTCGGCAGTTGGGACGCCGTTACCGGAACCGACAAGAGTTGTGCTGTCGTATGCCTGGAAATTGCCGTTTGCGGAAAAAATCAAACCGGCGCCGTAAGGGCTTATAGGTGATAAATCGCTGTTGTCATTTTTCCCGAAGCACAAAGAAACCCAATCAGCGCTGCCGTCAAGTTCATGATTTTCCGCGTCAAACTCGATTATAAATTCTCCTGATTCCGTAAAGCTGTAATTCGGCGCGCATCCGCTGTTTTGACCAAGAAGAAGTTCGCCGGGATTAACTGACGCGCTGCCAATTTCTGTTTGTCCTGATATAGTATAAGTCAGGGGTGTGGCGCTGCCGTACTGTCTTTTAGCATCAGCGTATCCGTGATTAACATTGCCGGAACCTGTAACATTAAAAGTGTCGAGAAATATACCCTCTTGTATTTCGCCTTTTACGAAAATAAAAGAAGTGCCGTCCGAGTAGGCGCTCCAGGTGTTGCGGTCGTTTTTGTAACGCACGCGCCAGTAGTTTGTGCCTTCAGGAATTATACTTGTTGGGGGCGTTATATTTTCAACGGGAATAGTTTCGCCGCTGTTCCATTTTACGGCAGAAAAATCAGATTCTGATGCAACCTGCCACTGGCTTGCCGCGAAAATATTGCTGCCGGGGTCGGTAAAGGTGCTTGCAGTAAGCATTACCCGGGATGTTACAACAATAAAATTTATTGGCGAAAGATTTACGGGCTTTTCAGGAGGGATATCGCTTTTTGTGTACCCGGGAACTGACACGCTTAACGCGCTGCAACCGGCTGTGCTGCAGGCTTGAACCCAATAATAATAATGTTGCCCGATACTTGCGGAAGTGTCATCATAAGAATTTGATAAAAGCTGTCCGGAAATATCTGCAGCTGAACCGGGAGCATTGGTAGTATTTCGGAAAACAGAGTAATACTCCGTTCCTTTCATTTCGTCCCAGTTAATGCGAACTTTATCTGTGTATTCGCCTTGTGAAGCTGTTATCCCTGTCGGTGTTTCCGGTACAATAATTTCGTTGCTGAAAGCAAACCAATACCATTTGTTTGTGCTTGCACCAGGGATACTTGATGCAGCAATAGAGAATTCTCCATCGGCATCCGGCAGATAATCATAAGTTATTTTCTGTCCATTACCGAGACCATTTTCAGCCATACCTATTTGCCCGGATTTTCCGCCGCCATCGAGTGCTGTAAGATAAACTTTGCTGTTTGCGTCATATCCGCAACCGTATATAGTCAAGCGATGAAGCCATTTGGAATTTAAATTTGTAAGAGTCAAAGTGCTGCAATGAGTCAAGGAATAAACCGCACCTGTGCCGAGAGAGAAACTGTTGCCGGAAAGATTTACACCAATTCCCAAATCATTCATATAAGTATCTGCAAAAGAAACTCCCGGAGCAGTTCGAAGCATCCAATTTGAGCCGGCTAATTCCGTTCCGGTTCCTTCAAAAAGAACATCGTTAATTGATACATTAGTTTGAAGATTAAGATTTATCGCGTGTGTATAAATTTTATTTGAACTTATGCCGGAATCAGCATCGCCTGTCCATGAAGATACTTGAGCAATTGTGTTTTCCGCCGAGGATAAACGAAAATTATCCATGGTGGCTTTGGCTGGTGTCAGTGTACCCCATGTTATATAATTGTTTGTAAAACCGTAAGGATATGTATGAACAGCTTTATTAAAAGGAGTTTCAACAGGATATGCGTTACCGTTTACAAACATAGAAACAAACGCGTTTTGTCCGATAGCGGCTTGCTTCACACAAACTTTTATTTTTACGGGGTATGCTAATGTTCCGGCGGGAAAATCAGCCATAGTATTTGTATAACTGAAAAATACATAACTTCCATCGTTAAAAAATTCCAATCCTATGCCGGTGCCGGTATCAGGCATTTCCGGAGCATCTTTGCCAATAACCATGCCAAACCAATTGCCGGCACCTCCGGAATAATGATCAAGTTCATATTCAACAGTATAACTATGAGAATCTATCATATTATCATCAATAGAAACCATTGCACCCGGATGCGGAACAACACCCTCCATGTTGCATTTTCCGGCATAAGGACCAGCGTTGGTTACAGAAGACGGATGCCAGATAAGAGTATAATAATAAGGGGAGTAAGTTCCGTTTTGTCTACCGCCTTCTACATCATGATTCAAATCTCCACCGCCGGCTACGTTAAAATTATCTGAGAGCCAAAGTTCCGCGGAAATTTTTTGAATAGGGAAAAAAGGTATCATCAAAAAAGAAATAAGAACAACAAATTTTAAGTTTTTCATAACTTTTTTTTTACTTTTTTTAGTGTTAATATTAGGAAAGAAACAAATATTGGAATTAGTGTGGATTATTGGAAATCCATCAATCCATGTCTTCTTTCCCTTTACTTAAAGCAACGCAAATAGTATAATATAAAAAAGAAATGATTTCAATAACAATATCGGCAATGTTTAACACAATATCGGCAATGAAAACAAATAATCTAATAATTCCACCCATCACCGGTTTTGTCATGGAAAGAACATGAATAGAAGAGAATTTTTAAAAAGTTTAGGACTAACTGCTGCTGCAATAGCTGTACCAAGCGGGTGCAAAATATTAACGTCAGAAAAGCGCCCACCCAATTTTGTTGTTATATTTCTCGATGATTCCGGCTGGGCGGATTTTAAACCTTTCGGAAATCCACTGTATGACACACCAAACGTAAACAGGTTGGTAAACGAAGGTTGCCGATTCACTCAGTTCTATGTGCCGCAGGCTGCATGTTCGGCTTCGCGAGCTGCACTATTAACTGGTTGTTATCCCGGCCGGACAAAAGTATTTGGCGCACACTTACCGCGTGAAAAAGGTTTAAGCCCAAAATACGCGACAATTGCCGAAGTTCTCAAAAATAAGGGATACTCAACCGGAGTATTCGGTAAATGGCACGTTGGGGATCAACCGGAGACAAGACCTCCGGCCAGAGGTTTTGATGAATCATGCGGGTTGATGTATTCTAACGATATGTGGAAATATCATCCGGGCACGCGGGCATTTGACAAGTGGCCGCTGCAGTTTTGGGAAAACGGAAAAATCACGATTCAAGATGTTACACCTGAAGATCAGAAAAAACTGACAAAAAAATACACGGAACACGCGGTGGATTTCATAAAGCGTAATAAAAATGATCCCTTCTTTCTTTATGTCCCTCATTCGATGCCGCACGTGCCACTTTTTTGCAGCAAAAAATTCGATGGAAAATCCGGCGCGGGTCTCTATGGTGATGTGATAACGGAAATCGATTGGTCAGTTGGACAAATTACAAAAGCCTTGAAAGACAATGGACTGGAAGACAACACTCTCGTTGTATTTACGTCCGACAATGGTCCATGGATTTCCTATGGTAATCACGCGGGAAAAACTCCGTTCAGAGAGGCAAAGGGCACAAGTTTTGACGGCGGTAAGAGAAGCGCGTGTATTGTCAAGTATCCGCGTATGATCAAGGCGGGTTCCAAATCGGACAAAGCCTGGTGCTCCATAGATATCTTACCTACATTTGCTGCCCTTGCAAAATCTGAGCTCCCGGAAAGTCCGGTTGACGGCAAGAATGTATTTGGACTCATCTCCGGAAAACCCGGTGCCAAAAATCCGCATGAATACTATCCGTTTTCAATCCTTTCAGAATTCCAGGGAATAATCAGCGGGGACGGTCGTTGGAAACTGCAGCTTCCTCACAAATACATAACACTTGAAAAGCCCGGCAAAGACGGTAAACCCGGGAAATACAACATTGCAAAAATAGAATTATCGCTCTTTGACATGAAGAACGATCCATACGAAACCACCAATGTTCTAGATAAGTATCCTGATATTGCGGCACGAATGAAAACATTTGCAGAGAATCACAAAAAAACATTCTACAAGTAACAGTAGTGATATATTATAAAGAAAAAGCGACGACGGAAATTTCCGCCGTCGCCCTTAACCAATCTAAACAACTAACAAAAAGATTGATATAAGCCGCACTTTCCAGTGCGGCAATATTTTGTGGAAAGCTCGCACTGGGAAGTGCGGCCTACTTTGTTATTTTCTGCGCAAAAGCGCTAGGCCGAGTACGCTCAGCAATCCATTTATCCGTACTTTCCATCTTATCTTCCTTTACTTTAGGATTTGCAAATAGTATAATATAAAAAGGTTAATATTTCAATAACAATATCGGCGAATTTTAACATAATATCGGCAATGAAAATAAAGCACTTAGTAATTCCTTTTGATTATGCAGATTGTGAGATACGCGAGGATCAAAATCTTTCGTCGGCGGAGCCACACACACATGGATTTGATGAAATAGCTATTGTTCTTGGCGGTACTTCTGTTCATGTGGTTGGAAAAGATCAATATCCATTGATGCGCGGTGATGTTTTTGTTATTCACGGCAATCAGGTACACGGTAACAAAAAGCTTAACAATTTTCATATACTTAATATTATTTATAAACGTGAACTGTTTGACGTTGTAAGAAAAGAATTAGAAGATTTTCCCGGATTCAGGACATTGTTTATCCATGAACCCTGTTTTAGAAAGTTTCATAAATTTAAAGCAAGGCTCCATCTAAATCCCCATCAATTGGGTTATATAAAAGGTATTATTGATCAAATGACAGAGGAAAGAGACAGCGGGCGTCCCGGTTTCAGAGTAATAATTGAATATTTGTTTAGAGTATTGATAGTGAATTTATGCCGTTGTTATACTGAAATAGACACACCTCATTCAAAAGAATTGCTAAAAATAAGTTCTGCCATAGATTTTATGGAACAAAATTTTGATAAGCAGATATCTTTATCAGAACTGGCAAACCGCGCTTATACTTCAAAATCAACTTTTTCAAGAGCTTTTAAAAGAATGACCGGCTGCACACCTATCGATTATTTGATAAAGTTGCGGATAGAAAAGGCCGCCGATATGATGGCTAAAGACAGTAACAATAGTGTTATTGATACAGCAATGAATTCCGGTTTTTACAATAGCAGTTATTTCACAAGAAAGTTCAAAGCGGTAATCGGAATGACCCCAATGGAATTTTTAAAAAAACAGCGCGAAACAAAATAGTGGCTAAAAAGAAAATCGAAATAAGTATTCATAGTTTCGGGTTGTACACCCCGTGGAAATCAAAAGGTAAAGGGATTCCTAAACCCATTGAATTCACTACAGAAATTCCTATTACACCGGATGTAGAATTCGGATACGTTTTAAACATTAAAAACGGCCGCAGGGAAAAAATTACATACCGCACAGAACATCCTCCTTTCAAAGATGAAACCGGAAAAGTCATGCCGCCATTTACGGGACTAGAGCACATAAATGAAAACAATTATCTCCTTTTTCTTGGTGATACTGTTTGGGATCCAATCGAAGACAAAGCAGGTCGATGGAGAATTACTGCATATCATAATGGTAAAATAGTCGCTGACAAAATTTTCAATTTGTTTATGAAGAAATAATGACACAATAAGAAATTATGGGAACAACTCCAACTGATTATTTGAATAAGATGAGAGTAAGAGGATAAATTCAATTTTCTGACCGATGTGCCAGGAAACATTTTCATCTAAACCGGGACGAGCCCGGTTGGAGGTATTCCCATCGGCCTTGCGCCGGTGGAATTCAAAATTTTCATCTCAACCGGGACAACCAGCATTCGCCGGTCAAGAGCCCGGTTGGAGATTCGTGGTAAGCTAATCAATTCCCATCGGCCTTGCGCCGGTGGAATTCAAAATTGTTTCAAAGTTTCGAGATTATACTCACTAAAACTTCCCACATAAAATTCATTTTTCCAACACCGATTATATCCTAAAACAAATGACAAATTATTCAAAAAGGCAAACCCGATATCATTTGGCGACAATTCAGGATTTCCTTTTAAAGAAATATGAATATGATCTGGCATTATAGCTAGATGAGCTATTTCACATTCTTTTTTATTTGCAATTATAAAAGAATATTTTTTGATAATGTCAAATTTTTCTTTTTTTATTATTGGATTTTTTCGGTCAGCAATAACGATCACTAAATGAATATTGTACCAATAACGCCCGTGAGACATCATAATCGGTTGTGATAAATCAACTTTATCGTTAAACACAGTGAAATCAGTCAATATTTTTTTAAATCGGGCATCAACATAATCACTTTTTATAACCTGTTTTTGAACATATTTATTGACAATATCTCTTGTGTTTTCTCCCAAACATCTGAACGCTACTTTTCGTGAAAATTTTATAGGAGTCTCAAGTTTTCTTAAAGAATGATCAAGCCTGCCTTTTATTCTTTGAGAAAATAAAGTAGGCTTAATATTTGAATTGACTTTAAAAAGTATTTTAATCGTATCTTTTGAATAATTCCATTTTTTTAGATATAAACCATCTTTTTCCCAAAAAGAATTACAAATTTCAATTGCTTCATTAATCGTATCCGGTAATAATAATTCTTTGCTTCGCCAACCTATCCAATCATAGAAAAGATTGTGAATTATTTTGGTGTTATTTTCAGTGTAAATTGGATTTAGAACAGTTTTCATTTTCTTTTGATTTTTAATTTTCTTCTAAACCGGGACGAGCCCGGTTGGAGATATTCCCATCGGCCTTGTGCCGGTAGA
>JAOZNZ010000004.1:0-2656 GCA_029933535.1 bacterium
CATCGAACCATTTTTTTCCAGCAAGTTGATAAAACGTTTTTAGAACAGGAATATCGGTAACTGTTGTATAAAAATCCGTGCCGCTCATTTTCATTTCTTCATCGTATTTTTGACCGCCTATATGAGGAACGTCTTTCCGCACCTGCATTTTACTTATCAGGAAAACTACTGCTCCAAAAAACAGCGCGATAATCAGAAACAAAGTAATGAGTCCCGGATTCATATATTCAAATTTATCAACGCTTACATTCACCGCTCCTGCCAGGATAGATTTAACAGGCACAGCCCAGGCAAACACGCCAAAGATCATGCACAAAACCGCCAGCGTGAGCATAGGAGCAAGCATAGCCGGACTTACTTCTTTAACATGCCGCCATTCTTTTTTGTCATTTTTCGGCCGCGCGAGAAAAACCGCGAACAAAACTTTTACAAAACTTGCAAGAGTGAGCGCGCTGCCGAAAACGGCTGCAGTCAGCCAAATTATCCATGCAAAACCTTTTGGTCCTAATTCAACTGTTCCCTGATAAATAAGCCATTTGGAGAAGAATCCATTCAGAGGAGGAACACCTGAAATTGCCAGAGCTCCGATAATCATGCAAAAGAAAGTTACAGGCATTTTGCGTCCGAGGCCGCCAAGCGAATCAAGGTCAGAAGTTCCTGTTCGGGTTTCTACGGCACCAGCGCCAAGAAACAGTAAAGATTTGTAGATGACATTATTAACCATATGAAACATGCCGCCAAGAATTCCAATAGGCGTTAAAGTAGCAATACCGAGGATCATGTATCCGACCTGCGAAACGGCATGGTATCCAAGCAGGCGTTTAAGGTTATGCTGAATCAACGCCATAAAGACAGCCGCTAAAATAGTAATTGCACCAATAGACAGAAGGATTGTTTGTATAACCTTGCCTGGAATAAAAATATTTTGAACAAGCCTGAGCAACAAATAAATTCCGAGAATTTTGTCAAGCGCGGCAGGCAGAAAAGCGGTAACAGGTGTGGGAGCTGTTTGGGCGGCATCGGGCACCCAGGTATGGAACGGTAATGCTCCTGCTTTTGCGAGTACAGCACTTAAGATACACAGAAAAGCGGAAATTCCCAAACCGCTTGTCGTATCAACAGGCTGTCCCATCATGGGAAAAGAAAAAATACTTTGCTGTCCGCCACGCGCCATCCATAGCAGCGCCAATCCTAAAATAAGAAGGGAATCCGTGCCGCCGATTATTATCAAACTTTTTTTAGCCGCAGCAGATGCTTCATCAGTTTGGCAGGAATTAATGAGCAAAAAGAGTGTTATCCCCAACATACCCCAAAGCATGGCAAGAAGCATTAAATTATTGCAGAAAAAAGTTGCGTTTGCCAAACCTGCTGTCCACAAAAAATTAGCACAAAAAGAAACAGAACGAATTTTATCGAATGGGCGTGCCAAAGAATAAGTCATTATAAGAAATGCCATAACAGAGCTTACCATGCACATAATGCGCGCAAGATTGTCACTGTAAAACAGTTGTTCAATATCGGCGACTTCACCTTTTTGATCAAGAAAAATGATAACAGAACCCACTGCTACAACAAGAAGAATAATTTCAGCAAACCATTTTGTCGCGCTTTTAAACGTGTGCGGAAAAAACATGCAGAGCACTCCGGCAACAATCGGTGTCAGGCAAAGCAAGTAAGTTAAAGTTATTTGGTTAGAGCCACACATGATAATTTCAGGTGTCAGGTGTCGGGTTTCAGGTTTCAGTAAATAAAGTCAAAGGTCTAAAGGTCTAAAGGTTAAATTTCTAATTTCTAATTGATCTAATTTCTAAACAAATCCCAAATCTCAAATTCTAAATCCCAAATTTTGTTCATTTCTTCTTTTTGGACATTTTTTAGGTCAATTAGATTAATTAGGTTAATTAGGTCAATTTAAATTCTTTTACATTTTCCTTAAAAGATTTTAAGTCATTTAAAATCTTTTCCGCAGTTCTTCTGTGCGCGCCTGCGACATTTTAATAAGATCCTTATGGGTTAAATAACTTGTACGACCTGTTTTTCGCTCAACAACACTGACTCGTTCCGTACAGCAATAACATGGGTCTATCGCCGCTGACGCAATACACGCGTCCGCAATGTGCTGGCCAACCATAGTCACTTTAAAGGTCGGCAAGTTCATAAAAGTCGGTGCACGCACTTTGTGTCTTGCGGGCCGGTTAGTGCCGTCCGAACAAATATAATGAAAACATTCCCCACGCGGGGCTTCAACTCTTCCCAGTCCAACTCCAACGGGAACGGATTCAGGTTTTGAATCAATTTCTCCGTCCGGCAGTTTTTCAAGTGCTTGTTGAATTATTTTGATAGATTCATAAATTTCCAAAACACGTACGAAGCCTTTGGCTAACACATCTCCTTCTTCCTGCACAATAATATCCCAATCGAGGTCTGCATAGGCAGCATAAGGCTCATCTTTACGCACGTCGATTGCCAAACCCGACCCGCGCGCCAGAGGTCCTAAAGCGCAATAATCAATAGCGTCTTGTTTTGGCAGGATTCCTATTCCTTTTAAACGCGCATGCAAGACAGGATCATCTGTGAAAGCTCCCCGGATCACATCCATTTTTGGTATCAGCATGTTTAATTCTTTAATAGTTTTTTCACGTTCTTCTTCTGCAAA
>JAOZNZ010000004.1:2756-9644 GCA_029933535.1 bacterium
TCATAAGTTTTTTCTTCGCACAATTTTTCAATACCACGATGATTGTAACCTATGTCGAGATCAACGTCCACAACAGTTTCTCCTTCAACATGCAGTCTGAAAAACTCCGGTTCTTCAAGAAGCGGCATGAAAGGCCCAACAGGGATAATTTTTTTGTTTTGTTTATTCATTGTCCAAAACCCAAGAAGATATTTTTCTTTTGTTAATTTCTTTTTTTGTTCATTAGTTATTTTTTAGGTCAATTAGAAATTAGGTTAATTAGGTTAATTTTAATTTCAATCCGATGCAGTCAGCAAACCATCTCTTCGCAAACGCTCACGAATAGCTGCTGTGCTTCTTGTATCTTTGTTGTCTCTGCGAAGCGGATGCAAATCTTCGGGCCAATCTTCTCCCAGTAAAAGATGTTTCGGTCCGGGATGATTTTTGAATCTTACACCGAGCATTTCCCGAATTTCCGTTTCTATCCATGCGGCACCTTTAACTACTGGAGTTATACTATCAATTGTCAGGTCATCTTTTTTAATAAGGACACTTATATTAACAAGCATATTATGAGCGTCAGGGCTGAAATGATACATAATTTCGATTCCCTGCGGTGTGTCTATGCCGGAAGCAATTGCGAATCGCATTTTCAAATCTTTAAACAAAATACGCGCGGCTTCAATAATTTTTTCCTTTAGCACAACAACATAAACCCGTTTTTCTGATTTAATTTTAAAATCAGTAACAACAGGTTTAAGCGCTTCTTTAACTATTTCAATATATTCGTTCATTATTTTATTCAACCTCCGGTGGATCTGCCGGTTTGTCTTTTCCAAGTTTTTTTAAAACTTCAGCAGCTTTTACAACTCCGAGAATAATTGCTTCCGGTTTCGGAGGACAACCCGGAACATAGGCGTGAACAGGAAGATAACTATCCAACGGGTCGCCTACATTATAACTGTCTTTAAACATGCCTCTGGAACACGCGCAGCCGCCAACTGCGACAACAAGACACGGTTTTGCACACTGCCCATATATTTCAAGTACCCGCGGTATAGTTTTCCTGTTCATGGAACCACAAACCAGAAGAACGTCAGCATGCCGCGCACTACCGACAAGAACGCATCCAAACCGTTCAATATCGAATCTGGGAGTTAAAGCATCCAGCACTTCGATATCGCAATTGTTGCAAGAACCTGTGCTAAGATGGTAAACCCAGGGAGATTTTGCTAAAGCTTTTAATGTTAATTTCATAAATTGTGCTTTTTGCTTTGTGCTTTGTGATTTTGCTTCGGCTACTGACACCCAACACCTGAAACCTGACACCTTTTTATAATCCAATCAACGCCAATATGACACCGCCAAGCGCGAGTAAAAGCGGTATTGTCCAGAAAAATTTCATTGCCTGATCTATTCTCAATCTCGGATTAGTATTTCGAATTACCGTAATTAAAACAAGCAGTCCGACATATTTTAAAACACTTAGAACACTATTCATAATTCCGTCAAAATTCATAGCGCCGCAGAAAAATATAACTAAAGTCATAGGTGCCACAAAAAGAAGCATAGCTCGCATTAATTTGAACAGCGCGAAAGGAGGACCGGAATAATCTGTGTAAGGACCGGCTATTATTTCCGTTTCCGCTTCCGGAATATCGAAAGGAACAAGAGTTAGTTTTGCTTGAATACACGGTATTGCAGCTATCAGAGCTAAAACTCCGGAAAGTTTTAAAGCCACTGCGCCGTTAGCTTCCTGAAACGCAACAAGAGAATCAAGCCGCAATTGACCACCGCTCTGAATTATCGGTACAACTATTGCCAAAATAAAAGGAAGTTCGTATGCGAGAACCAGTTTCATTTCACGGCTGCTGCCAAGAGAACTTAATGGATTTCCCGAAGATGCTCCTCCTAGTATAACGCATAAGGAAGGAATTGTCAATAAATAAATTACTAATATAATATCACCTGAAAATCCAAGTGGAGCAAGCGCCTTCCAATCAAGGATAGGTATCCATAATATAAGCGATGCAACAGTAACGGCGGCTACACCGGCAACCGGAGCAAGAAGGAACACGAAAGGGTTTCCTTCTTTTGGTAAAATAGTTTCCTTCCCGAGTAATTTTACAAAATCATAAAAAGGTTGAAATAAAGGAGGACCTACACGCCACTGAACACGTGCTGTAACTTTTCTGTCTACCCAACTCATCAACAACCCGACAACGCCCGTAAACAGAAGTCCCGGAAAAATCAAAACAGCAATTATTATCCAAATTAAGCTCATTTTACAGAATAAATATTATATCGCACTTACTTTTTCTCTCCCCTCGAAAAATTCTGTTGCTCTCGCAACAGCGCAGTAAAAGCCGCTTTGAATTTCGTTATGTCTTTGACGCGGCTGTATTCCTGCACTCCAAATTCAATCACCGGACTTCGTCTCGCGATCCCAACGGTTACACCTCACCGCCAGGCGGTCTCCAATTTCGTGCACATTTTCTTCATTTAAACAAGGATCATCATTATCTATCCAAGTCAAAATCCCTTCAGGTGCTGATTTGACACATGGCGGTTCCTCATCGCCAAATCGCGCGCATTGGTCACATACATCACTTATATAAGAAATGACATCCGGGCTGATTACGCCAAAAGGGCATGCTGTCACGCACGATCCGCAAGCCACACAGCGCAGATTATGTCTGACAACTGAGCAGTCTTCCTGTTTTTCCAACGCATCACGCGGGCACGCTTCCACACAAGGTTTTTCCTCACAATGTCTGCACGTCAAAACAAAAGCTGCCATCTCCCGCAAATCTTTCAATCCATTATTATCAGGATGGTAAAAATACGCGCACTCAACGGGCTCATCACATTTCAACGCCGCTGCATCAAGATCAAGTAATAACATTTTATTTGACATCAGTCCCAAATTGCTTCGTAATTTTTAATTTTATCATATGTCATTACCGGTCCATCTTCACAAACAAAATAAGGACCTAACCGGCAATGGCCGCATTTACCAATTCCACAACTCATATTTTTTTCCATTGACAAATATATCCGTGAATCCGCATACCCAAGCTCCAATAATTTTAAAGTAGCAAACTTCATCATTATAGGCGGTCCGCAAACAACAGCAACCGCATCAGATATATTTATGGGCAAGTCATCCATAATCGTTGTTACCATACCAACCGGCCCTTTCCATTTTCCCGTGTCGTCAGCATCAACGCTAATAACAAAATCCATTGGAGAATTTGTTGTCCATTTTTTCATTAAATCTTTATATATAATGTCTTGTGGAGATCTCGCGCCAAATCTTACTACTACTTTTTTGTAAGTATCTATTCTGTCAAGTAAAGCATAAAGCAATGACCTTAGCGGAGCAAGCCCCACTCCGCCGCCAATTACGAGTATTTCTTTTCCTTTAAATTCTGTATCAACAGGATAAGGTTTGCCAAGTGGACCGCGCAGACCCAGCATTGCACCGGGAGAAAGGTCATGCAAAACTTCCGTGATTTTTCCTACGCGCATAACTGTTACATCCATCTTTTCACTTACCGCAGGTGAAGATGAAGGAGTAAAAGGAGCTTCTCCCACACCCGGAACAGCCATTTCTATGAATTGCCCTGCTTCGAATAAAATTGGACGCTCAGGTTTCAGCACAAATGTTTTAATTGTGCCGGACTCTTCGATTACGTCCAAAAGTTTCGCCGGAATAGATTTGTATGGATTTTCAGGCATTAGCTACCTCTTGAATAATTTTCCTCATGTCAAGTTTGCCGATACAGGCATCTATACATCTTCCGCATCCGCTGCATGCATAACCTTCTTCCGCTTCGTATGGAGCAATAAATTTTCTTTCCAGTCTGTGACGCAAACGAACTTCACGTTTTTTGTTTGGATTTGCTCCTCCTGCAACGCGGGTGAAATTTTCACTCAGGCAAGCGTCCCAAACTCTTGTACGCAAAGCTTTACCCTCAGAAGTCAGTTCGTCTGTTAATGAGAAACAATGACATCCCGGGCAGACAAAATTACAAGCCCCGCATTCCACGCATGTTTCTGCTATTTTTTCCCATATTTTATCCGGCCATTTTTTTTGCAGGATTTCCGCAATATTTTCAGGAATTTCTATTTTTTGTTCCTGCAGACTAATCTTTACCTTTTCTTTAATAGCGTTGCGTTTTTCTTTTTGTTCTGATAACTGCAACTCAGTTGCCGCGGAAAAACTTCCCCCATGTTTTTTTAACAATTCTTCTCCGCGTTCTGTTGCCGCCGCGACCAATTTCCCACCTTCAACATCAGAAAATATCAGATCTGCCGTGTTTTCAGGATAAGGAGTATTTCCAACAGCAACACAAAAGCATGATGGCAAACAATCGGAGCAGTCTTCTGCAATTATGATAGTTTTTTTTCGGCGCTCGGAATAAAATGGTTCTTCAAACGCGCCTTCAAGAAACAGTTTGTCAAGAATTTGTAAAGCGGGAAGATCGCAACTTTTTGCGCCAAAGATAACAGTTTCTTTCTCAGAAGGTATTTCTCCTCCAACTGATTCTGCAGGTATAAAAAGAAAAGTTTTTAACGATTCGGTTGCCCGGAATGGAGAGTTTGGAAATTCATTTATGGAGTCTGGATTTTGTGCCTGTAAATGCCAACTTCCCTCTATTAATACAGGAACTATAAGTAATTTACCGTCCGTTATCGATTTAACGAACGTCAAAATTTGATTGGAATGTAAGAAAAGCCAGTTCATAATTTGTGTAAAAAATAAAATGACATTTGTGCGAGAATTGTGACCATTGTATCAGAATTAAAATCTTTTGTCAAGGATTCGAAAAAAAAAAATTACCACTAATTAAAAAGGCAAGCTGTTAAGCCTGCCTTTCATTTACTATATCGATACCCTTACGAACACTTTTCAATTTTTACGATGAGTCTCTACATAACTCGTTTGAGTAGGAAGATTGCCGCAATGCATATGAAAATAAATCCCGGTTCTGGTATCGGGTCAATCACAAACGCAAGATCGAGTGATATCTCCGGTTCATAAGGATCTCTAAGTTCACCCCAGAATGGATCATCCACAAGTTCGAAGACTGCGTCATCATTCCAATGGTCAATTGATGTTTTCCATCCGGCAAGTCCGCCAAAAACATCAAGTTTAATATCAAGCCAATAGATAGTATCCAAAACTTGTACAAATGGGTGGGTTACAGGAAGTGTAACATTTATTTGATAAATATTTTGATGGTCAGGTTTTCTCGCTATACCGGTTACCGGGTCGAACCATCCCTGGTCTCCTATGTCCCAAAAGCGATATTTGAAATCTGATTCAACAAAATTATGTTCCCATAAAAGCTCGCCGGGCATACTGTAGCCAGTAGGAGAATCAGCTGCAGGAATATCCTTGTGGAAACTCAAACGAATATTGTCAATTATTCCTTCAATGTCATTTTCCCATGAAATCCAAAAGTGGACTTGTTTAACAGATCCGTCTCCCGTACATAGAAAATCATCTGCCAGAGTATAATCCGAAACATTTACATCCCAGCCAACTGGGTCGGGTAATTGCGGAAAATGCATTTTATGAGGACCTCCATAATCCCAGTCTGCCAAAACATTTATCGCGCAAAATATCATTGCCGCAGCGGCAAGATAAACAAACATTATTTTTTTTGATTGTAAGTTGAACATGATTACCTCCTTGTTCAGATTAAGTAAAGCCTATACAACACTTTGTATTGAACATAATACCTCCCTTGTGAAGATTAAAAAAACTTTTGCAACACTTAAAACCCCAAGTATATTATATCATAAATATGTAAAAAGCACAACTTTTCGTGATAGTTCAAAAAAAAAATTAACAAAAGCAAATCTCCTTTTTTATTTGCCTCAGTAACATTTTATTTTGAACTATCCAGGATTTTGACAGGGATTTTAAAGGGAGTTAGCGAGATTTGATTCCCCCTTTATTAAAGGGGGCGGGGGGATTTGATTACAAGATGATCACGCCGCACGTGTTACTTCGTTAGGCATTACATTTTCTCTTCATTCTTCTTGCACGTTATTGGAACTTATAATCGCTATCACTGTTCCTGCAACAATCAATGCTGCACCGGGATAAAACCAGTTGTGAGGAATTTCACCAAATATCACAGCAGCGGCAATAGAAACTAATACAAATTGTGCCGGAACAGAAAAAGAAACCATCTGTGTCTTCGCGTGACGCAGAAGATAAATAGCAAGAGTATGACCTCCGATTGTCGGAAAAACAACGAGCGCCGCGAGCGAAAGTATACTACGTGTATCACCAACGGATATTCCATCGAAAAAAATGTACGCTATTGCCACCTGTACTAAAGTTGCGGTAATATAAACTTGCCAGCTGAAAAGAATAACATGCTGTTTTCCTCTGTACTTCCTGCCAAGAACAAAATACACGCCGCAACAAAAAGCTGAGAAAAGGGCTACCAGTGATCCGGCTATATCTCCCGGCACGTTCGTGAACTGTCGTGCAAGCAGCCATCCGGCACCCATGATCGATAAAACTACACCTATGAACTCATACTTATTTAGTTTTTCTTTAATTAACACATGTGCTATGAAGGGAACAATAAGCGGCATGAGTGCAACAAATAATGCGGCATTTGCCACAGTAGTATGCTGAATCGCCCAACACCATGTTGAGAAATGCAGACCAAAAGCCACACCGGCTAAGACAGCGCCAGTGTTAAATACAGCTGGTTTACCTTCCCGTAACCACGCTCTCAACCAAAAAGGAAAAAGAATAACAGCCGCGCCGAACGCGCGCCAGAAGCCGATACTGACAGCTGAAATATCACATAGCCTAACCAGCACAGCTGCACTGGCAGAAAACACAGTAACAAGTATCCAAACCAAATAGATATGTTG
>JAOZNZ010000004.1:9744-24657 GCA_029933535.1 bacterium
CAGGTGTCAGGTGTCAGGTGTCAGGTGTAAATTCAAATCAAAGATTTGAATTTAGTATTTACTTCATCCTTGGGTGTTCGATATTCGGTGTTCAGTATTCGGTGTTCATTATGTCCATTACTCCATTACTCCATTACTCCATTACTCCATTTAGGCCGCTGAGGACAGCGGCCCTCCAATCCATTACTCAATGGCTCTTCGGAGCGGGCTGGGGTATTCCTCTTGTTGCCTTTCCGCGCAAAATTCCTTTATCGTCAAACCAAAGCGGATCTATACAAATAAACCTATTCCATTCTTGCGAACCGTCTTGCTGCTGATGATAAACCGACCACAATTTATTCGCGCTGTCTTTGACCACGCAACCATGACCCGGCCCCAGCACACCGTTACCTCTTTTTACAATGGGGTTGCCGGAATATTTTTTAAAAGGGCCGGTTGGTTTTTTAGATGTCGCGTATCCGATTGCATAATTCAATGTTGAAGCCGAAGTACCTGAATATAAAAGATAATACAAATTATTATGTTTTAATATCCATGGCCCTTCTGTAACCGCGCCCTGTATTGTTTCCCATGGTTCCGTAGGATGAATGACAGATTTTGGTTTAGTGCTGCTTTTTTTCAGAGGAGAATCCATTTTTTGAACAGTAATATGAAATCCGGGATGCTTAACATAATAAAAATAAAGACTGCCGTCATCATCGCGAAACATGTGACCGTCGAGTGCACCTTCAACCAAAAAACCTTTGTCCTGAAAAGGTCCAAGTGGAGAATCTGCGACTGCCACTCCAACGCGGAAGTTAGCCGTATAGTAAAGATAAAACTTTCCATCTTCCTGACAGACAAAAACGTCAGGAGCCCAAAGCCAACCGTCCTTGTGATGAAAAACGATTCCTCCTTTTTCCCAGTTTACCAGATCAGATGAGGTATAAACATAATAGTTTTTTGAGTCACCTGTGGGATACATATAATATTTTCCATCAAAGAAAATAACAGTTGGATCTGCCGGACCGATTTCTTCAATGACAGGATTGGTGTATGTTTTTTTATTTTGTACATTGAGCCGTTTTAGCACAGCCTTAACAAGGTACGTCATGGTATAAGGTTTATTTTCCGGCACAATTTTTTTGGGGAAGGAGTACCAACTTTGAACAATATACCGTGCAGGATTTCCGCCGGCTTGAATATAAGTGTCAAGCATTTTCAAAGTTCGTTCATAAAATTCTTTGTCGGAAGTTCCTCCCCCTGTTTCTGAATTTATTATCAAGTTGAATTTTATTCCCTGATCATTACAAAACTCTTCATACGTTCGCACCCTTTTTAACCAATTTACGCCAGACGGATCTTTCAATGTGGCCGATTTATGTTCTCCAATAATATATTCGTAGGGATTGTCAACAGTAACTCCGGCAAAACTCAATCCCGCGGCTTTAACTTTTGCCAGAACTCTTTTTACTACTTTATCATAGTCGCCCAACTGCTGCCGATTGGGACCTGTTCCATGATAAGCGGATCCACCTTTATATCCCCAGTTCGGGAAATTTGTAAGCAGGAAAAAACGAAGTTTCGGGCGCCTTTTTTTGGCAGCTCGCATATAGTCTACCAGTTCATCCGCGCAGCGTTCAATTGATGTAAAGCTATTCGAGTCGTCTCTAATGCAGTTATTGTTTGTATCGAGGAGCCTTCTTACAGGGCCATCGAGGTCGAGATAATCTACTGTTCCGCCTGCTTCATACCATTTTTCAATTACGTTGAGTTCCGCTTTCGCAGATTTTTCACCTGCCATATCTCCCCATAACGGGGTTAAAGGCCCGCCGCATTCAATTGCGACTTTCAGGTTATTCTTTTTGCACATATCCGCCATACGTGAAAGATCTTTTTTGGACTTTTTACTCAACATGCCTATGTAAAATTTTATGCCGGTGATATGTGTTCGCACGTATGACCAGTCTTGTGAAGAGTCAAGCAGGGAAAAAGCTTTATTGAAATCCGGCGATGGAGTCACGCACATCCAAATTTCGGGTTGCGTGGCGTGATTACCCGAAGAGTTTTTATCAGTATTAGTGCCAAAGAGACATTCTGAAAAAGTTATTAAAGAAAATACAGTGATATAAGATATGTACTGTTTCATAAGTCTCTCCTTAATTTCAATATTTTTTCGTTTGACGTAGCTTTCTCCTTTAACGGCGGGGATTTCTTTCCGGTCTTCTGTGTGTTTTTCCTGACTTTTTTGATTTTCCGGAACTGCCGGGTTTTTCTTCTACCGACGGGACAGGTGAGTGAAGAATTTTTTGATAGTATTCATCAAGTAACATCGCTATTACAGACATTTCGTCAACACTCTCAGACAATTGTTTCGCGAGAGGAATAAACCTCTGCATACGTTCATTCTGCATTCTGTCAAGTCCGCGAAGTTTTGCTTCAAGTAAAGCGGTAGTTCTTTCACCAACGATTTTCTGAACATCTTCATCAGTCGGGAGCTCACATTCGATGAATTCGATATTGTAATTTTTTGCGATTTCAGCAAGCTTGAATTTCTCAATTCCTGCAATAAGCATTATCGCTTTTCCACTCGCACCGGCTCTTCCTGTTCTTCCCGCGCGATGGATATAGATTTCTATATCTTCCGGAGGAGCGAATTGAAAAACGTGTGACAAGTTTGGCAGATCGATACCTCTTGCAGCGACATCAGTAGCGACTAAGAATTTAAGGTTACCTTTTCTAATTTTTGCCAGGACTTTTTCTCTTTGTGATTGAGAAAGGTCGGAGCTTAGTTCATCAGAGTCATAACCATATCTTTGTAAAACGATATTAACATAATGAACATCTGATTTTCTATTGCAGAAAATAAGTGCCGAATCAGGATTTTCAAACTCAATTATTCTGATTAATGAACGATCTTTTGTTACCGCAGGAACATTGTAAAATTCATGCTCGATTGCTGTAACATGAACATGATCACGGCTTAAGCTCAATACATCCGGCTGCTTCAAAAACTCGCCGGCGAGACTCATAACTCTCGGCGGAAAAGTCGCTGAGAACATATAGCCGTTAATTCTTTTACGTGGCAGATAAAATTGTACGCGTTTCATATCCTGATAAAAACCCATAGAGAGCATTCTATCGGCTTCGTCCATAATAGTAATTTTTAATTCATCAAGCAAAAGATATTTTTTAAGCAGATGGTCCAGTATTCTGCCGGGTGTTCCGACAACGATATGCGCGCCGTTTTTGAATGCTTTAATTTGACTTTCATAACCTGTTCCGCCATAAACAGCAACGGTTTTCACGCCGGCATTTCCGGCAAGCATTTCTGCTTCACGCGAAACCTGCGACGCCAGCTCACGCGTTGGCACAAGAATCAAAACCTGACATGCATTTAGTGAGGTATCAATTAACTCAAGCAGAGGTAAAATAAAAGCTCCTGTTTTTCCGCTGCCTGTATGCGACTGAACCATCAAATCACGTTTAGCAAGAATATAAGGAATAGCTTTTGCCTGGACGGGCATAAGATTATTCCAACCTGCTCTTTTAGCCGCGTCTTTCAAAGAATCGGGCAGATTATTAATGTCAGTTGCGACAATTGCGTTTTCCGGTTCAGTAATATGTTCCTGCGCGTCATACGGCAGGTCCTGTTTTTTTTCAATTTTTTTATTCATTTTTTTGTTGTTCTTTGTACTTTATAATTTGTTCGATGTTCGATGTTCAGTGTTCGGTGTTCAGTGTTCAGTTTTCTTTCATGGACACGATGGACATTAATCCAATAATCCAATAATCCATTAATCCAAAGTATTTCGGTCGCTTCGCGCCCGCGCAGTAAATGTCGCTATCGCGCCTTTATTCCTGCACTCCATATCCATTATTCCATTAAAATATTAAGCTGGAAGCTTAATTTACTTTATTAAGTTTATCGTGATATTCTTCTTCTTTCCTTAGTTTTGATGAAAAAAGACCTTTCATAAAATAAATACCGTAAGCTATATGAGTGAGAACAGTTCCCATTATTGTATACAAAATTAACTTTGGCGATGCGAGCAATGAAGCGGCCGCAAGTACAATAAAATAAACTATCAACACAGCAAGATAAATATAAAAGAGCGGTTTGCACCAGAAGTAAGTTGTCCAACCTGTTAAAATACCGAAAGCCAAAATTGTTGGCATAAAATAAGCCGGTTTCCGCGATGTTTCAGGAAACTTTTTAACAAAAAAACCTCTGTGAAGTGCATACTGCGTCACCTGTTTAAAATGTCCGTTCCAGAATGAACGGCGGTGATGATAAACATGAACCAGCGGGTCGTAAATTATTTTTTTGCCGAGTTTTTTTGTGATAGTCAAGCAAAGCTCCGTGTCTTCACCCGGCCAATAATTTGTTTGAAAACCATTTGCATCATTAAAAACAGATCTTCTTACAGCAAGATTGCATGTCGGATAATCATCAACTTCACGCCTGCGGTCATGAATGTATCTATATCTGTAAGAGCCGCTTGCAGCGAAAGAAGAATAAACCGCACCGCTAACCTGTAACCAAAGAGTATCTTCTGAGGGCGTAGTTGCAGGGCCGCCTGCAGCACCGACTTCATCATCGTCAAAATTTGCCGCGAGTTCATACAGCCAGTTAGCTGCAGGATACGAATCATCATCGAGGAAAGCGATTATTTCTCCTTTAGCGGCATCAACGCCCATATTTCTTTTTATTGCCGGGAGTTCATTTCCGGTAGGAATAACAGTAACTTCCGGAGGCAGCGTATCAATATTTTCGTCAGGCAAAACGATAATTTCAAACTTTTCATATTTTTGCTTAAGCGACTCGCGAACGCTTTGCTGCAAATAAGGATTATCATTTTTTACGGCTATGACAATAGAAATCATTGGTTGATAGGAATAATCTTTAGGTTTCCACGAGTCGTAATATTTAATAATTCTCAGGCGGTAAAATACAGCAAGTGTATCGACCAGCATATTATAAATATTTCCAACAGTAACGCTTCCCTTTTTATCTGAAAAAGAAACATCAACCGGATATGGTGTAAATTTGAAACCAAATCTGTAAGCAATAGATAAAATTTCAATATCAAGGGCGTATCTTCTGACAAGCATTCTTGGAATGACGTTATCAAGAACTGCTTTTTTGAAAAGTTTAAAACCTGTTTGAGTATCTTTAACCGGAAGCGGAATTAATAAATGAACAAACGTTGTATAAGTTGTGCTGATGAGTCGTCGATACCATGGATAATTAGTTTTGATTTTATGAAGTTGTTTGCTTCCCATAACCGCGTCAACATTTTTTTCGGTCAAAACTTTTGTCATTTCAATCATATATTCCGGCGCGATATCCAGGTCGGAATCAATAAAGAAGATCCATGAGCCTTTACATTTTTTATAACCGTCTCTTAAAGCGAGTCCCTTTCCTGCATTTTTTTCAAGATTAATACCTTTAACTTCAAACATTTCCTCTTCAGCATTTTGGATTTGCTGCCATGTGTTGTCTGTGCTTCCGTCATTAATAACGATAATTTCAAAAGAAGAAGCGATAGTCTTCCATTCATTTTGAAGCCAATCCCGCGCCAACGAATTAACGCGTTTAATATTTTTATAAATTCTTGGCCCCTCGTTATGGGCGGGCATGATAATAGAAATGGTTTCCATATGAGTGTACAGGTGTCAGGTGTCAGAGTTCAGGTGTCAGTTATTCATTAGTTCTTATCAAAAATAATTTTGTAACAAGATAAGTAATTATACCAGAAGCGGCGCTTAAAATCACACCTCCGATAAGTATAGCTAAAATAATTCCCGGACCATTTTCCACCGCAAGTTTTTTTAATGAGCGTATAGTTAAATTTGTAAAATCAATGTCGATATTTCGTGCCGACTTAACAAAAATACTTCCAATTGCATATTCGCCGGCATAGATAAAAACATAAGTTATCGGGTTAGCAATCCAAACCGTAATAAAAGCGATGGCACGGTAACACTTTACAAAAGGTAAAATTCCTGCAAGCAAAACAAGCTGAAACGGCGATACAGGAAACAAGCCTACCGAAATACCTAATGCCGTTCCTAACGCTTTTTCATGCCTTGAATAATTTTCAGCTGAAAGTTTTTCTTTAAGCGATTTCAGCAAGGAAGATATTTTATTTTTTATATTCACGGATACCACGGATTTAATTTATTTAATTCGTGTCTATTTGTGTTCATTAGTGGTTAAAAATCTTTTGTATTCTTCGTGGTTACATCACACCGTATTCGTTTAATTTTCTGTAAAGGTTTCTTCTGCTTATACCGAGTTGTTTAGCTACATCTGATTTTGTTTTGATCTTCTCAAGCCTTCTGAGAATCATCCATTTTTCTATTTCCGGTAAAGTCATATTATCAAAATCCGGATATTCTTCATCTGCTGCTTTTGTTATTTTTTTGTTCGTTGAGCCAAGGATGTGTTGTGGTAAATCGCGTGGAGTGATTTCACGCCCCTGACACAAAACCACAAGTGATTCAATTGCGTTTTGCAGTTCACGAACGTTACCCGGCCAGTCATAAGATTCAAGAATTTCTTCTGTGAAGGGAGAAACGACGATTTTTTTGCCGGTTTCACGATTGAATTTATCAAGGAAATGATTAATAAGCAATTTAATGTCATCAGGGCGTTCACGAAGCGGCGGAATTTTTAAACTCACAACATTAAGTCTGTAATATAAATCTTCTCTGAATTTGCCTTCCTCAATTAATTTTTCAAGAGACATATTTGTCGCGGCAACAATTCTGACATCAGTTTCAATCGTCTCCGTTCCGCCAACACGTTCAAAAACTCTTTCCTGCAGAACGCGCAATAATTTAACTTGAATTGAGAGTGGAATTGTGCTGACTTCATCAAGAAAAAGAGTGCCTTTATCTGCGAGTTCAAATCTTCCGATTCTTCTGGCAACAGCGCCTGTAAACGAACCTTTTTCATGCCCGAACAGTTCACTTTCGAGAAGATTTTCCTGAAAACTTGCACAATGAAGCGGAACGAAAGCTTTATCACAGCGCGGACTGAGATCATGAATAGCACGCGCGATAAGTTCTTTTCCGGTACCGCTTTCGCCTTCGATGAGTACATTTGATTTAGTTGGCGCCACTTGTTTAACAATTTGAAAAAGTTGTTTAATTTGCGATGAATCCCCTACAATTGAACTCAAGGCATTTTTTTCGCCGATAATAGATTTCAGCGATTCATTTTCCGATTTAAGATTAAGCAATTTTAGCGCGCGCTGCACAACCAACTCGATAGTATCAATATCAAAAGGTTTACTGATAAAATCATAAGCGCCTTTCGCGAGAGCTTTTTTCGCAGCTTCACCTGAGCCGTAGGCGGTAATTAAAACAACAGGAATTTCCGGTGCTTCATTTTGAAGTGAGTTAAGAACCGACATACCGTCATCACCGGGCATTCTCAAATCACTAATAACGAGATCAATTTTGTTTTTTCTGAAAGTTTCAAGGCCATCGCTGCCGGAAACGGCTTCAATAACGCTGCAGCCAAGATGTTCGAGCACGCGTTTAAGTCCTGCACGCGCGTTAGTTTCGTCATCAATAATCAGAACAGTTTTTTTCATAATTGTTTTGGAAGTGGAAGTGATTTTTTACCCGGAACACTTCGAACAGGCAGTTCAATTGTAATTGTCGTTCCTTCATCGGGCACACTATCAATTTTAACGGTTCCGTTATGCGAGTTAATAATTCTTTGAACGATAAGGAGACCTAATCCTGATCCGTTAGTTTTTGTAGTAAAAAACGGGTCAAAAATTCTTTTTAGCTGCGTTTCGTCCATTCCGTCTCCTGTATCGGAAAAAGTAATTTCAATCCAGTTCCCTTTATTATTAAGAGAAACAGTAAGTTCCCCTCCGTTGTTCATAGCATCAGTAGCATTACGAACTATATTAATAATAACGCTTCTCATTTGGTCAGCGTCAAGCATAGTTTTTGGGACGTCATAGAAATCTTTAATGAGGGTAATCTTTTTATTTTTCAGTTCTTCATTTAAGAGAAGAAACGTTTCATCAAAAACATTTGTAATGTCGGTAAATTCAAATTTAGTAGAGAGCGGTCTTACAGCGTTAAGAAAATCTGCGACAATGCGTTTCAAACGCGCGCTTTCTTCATTAATAACATGATTGATTTGTTTTAATTCATCCATTTCGGGTGTGTCAGCCATTCTCTTAAAAATTCTATCCATAAGTTGCGTATGAAGAATAATAGCACCAAGAGGATTCCCAATTTCGTGAGCAACGCCTGCGGTCAAAAGCCTCATTGTTTCGAGTCTTGTTTCTCTTGCTTTAGAAGTATTTTGAGTACATTCATAGGTAGCGTCACGAATAAGAATAAGGCATGTCAGTTTTATATTACCTGATGAAACAGCCATTTCTTTTTGAATAGGAATTGTCTGAACAACGAGTGACAAAAGGCGTGGATATTTAACTTTAACTTCAAAAGTATAAAAGCTTTTCAGATCGGTTTTCTGTAAAATTTCTTTTAGCGCTGCATCACGAATATTATTAATCAGCGGCTTGTCAAGTAAATCTTTGCTGCTTATTCCGGAAAGATCGTAAACGCCTGAATTAGCAAAAAGAACAGTTCCATTTTCATCAACAGCGATAATTGCTTCCATCATCGAATTCAGAATCAAATCAAGGAATTGCTCATTCATGACTGATTTACGAATTAGAGATTCGAGCTGTTTTCTATCGATATTTGAGATATGCCCGACAATTTTTGATAATGATTGTGCCATTTATGATTTTATGATTTTATGATTGATATGATTTCATGATTTTTAATTCTACTCGTATAAATTTTCATATTTCTTTTTATTCATTAGTGTATATTCGTGTCCATTCGTGGTTAATGTTTTTGTGTGCTTCGTGGTTTGATTTATTTTTTGTTCAGGCACTATTCATTAGAAATCCAATTTTTAATTTTTTCGGCGAGTTGTTTCGGATGCCATCCGAGTTCGGAATACAATTCATCAATAGAACCGTGCTCAACAAATTTATCATCTATACCGATTCTAAGGATATGATACTCACAATTTTTATCAGATAATTTTTCTGTAATTGCGGCACCGAATCCACCGGAGAGAACATGATCTTCGAGAGTCACGATTTTATTATTTTTTTCAATGATTTGAAACAAGGTATTTTCATCAATCGGCTGAATTGCACAAGCGTCAATTACGGTTGTATTTATGCCGTTTTTCTCTAAAATTTCCGCGGCTGCAAATGCACGAAAAACCATTTGACCGATAGCAATCAGCGTTACATCATCTCCTGATTTAAGGGTTTCCCAAGAGGTAATTTTTTCTGATGAAAAATCCGGTAAATCGTATCCATTCTGCAAAATTGGACCACGTGGATATCTTATAGCACAAGGGGAATTATTTTCGATTGCAAAATCCAAAGCTTTTTCCATTGCCGCTTTATCACGCGGCATAAATATTTTCATATTAGGCAAATGGCGCAGATAAGAAATATCAAATACTCCATGATGCGTCTTACCGTCTCCGCCGACAAGTCCTGCACGATCGATCGCAAAAATAACAGGAAGATTCGGCAGGCAGACATCGTGCTCAATTTCATCATAAGCACGCTGAAGAAACGTAGAATAAATAGTAACGACAGGCGTCAGGCCACGGGCAGCGAGTCCCCCCGCGAAAGTAACAGCGTGCTGTTCAGCGATACCGACATCGATGAAACGGTTAGGATTCTCGTGTGCGAATTTTGTCATACCTGTTCCGCTGCACATAGCTGCAGATATCACAACGATTTTATTATTTTCATTAGCTGCATTGCAAATAATTTCCGAGAATGTTTCTGTATAAGTAGGGGTTGATTTTTTTCCGTTTGGCAAACCGACATTTTTGTCGAATGGAGTTACTCCGTGATAAGATTCCGGGTCAGATTCAGCAGGTTTAAATCCGTGACCTTTTTTAGTCATGACGTGCAAAAGGATTGGGATTTCAGTTTCTGTTTTACACATTTTTAAAATTTCAATCATTTCAATCACATTATGTCCGTCAACGGGTCCAATATAATGGAATCCAAGATTTTCAAAAACATTTTGTGGTGCGAGGATATGTTTAATACCTCCCTGAAGCCGTATAATAATTCGTGTCAAGACATTCCCGACAAGTGGAATTTTACTAATAACAGCACCGGTTTTTTGTTTGAAACTTCTAAATTTTGGATTTACAACAATTTTACTGAAATGCTTTGCGAAGGCTCCCATTGTTTTAGAAATAGAAACTTCATTATCGTTCAATATAACAATAAATTTCTTTGCGTTGTGAGCATTGTTAAGTCCTTCAAAAGCAAGCCCGCTTGTTAACGCTCCATCGCCTATAACAGCGGTAACGTGATGTTTTTTATTTTTAAGATCACGTGCCTTTGCCAATCCGAGTGCGACAGAGATTGACGTTCCTGCATGGCCTACGTGATAAGTGTCATAAGGACTTTCTTCCGGTGATGGAAAACCCGACAGACCTTTATATTTTCTAATGGTATCGAATCTATCTTTTCGTTCGGTAAGAATTTTGTGAGGATACGCTTGATGTCCGGTATCCCATACAATTTCATCTTCAGGCGTGTTGAAAACATAATGCAACGCGATTGTAAGTTCAACCGAGCCAAGATTAGAAGCAAAATGACCACCTATCTGAGCCACGTGGTCAATAATAAACTGTCTCAACTCGTCACAAACGGCAGGCAAATCTTTTTCATTCAGCTGCCTAAGTTGTTCAGGCGAGGAGATATTGTCAAGGAATTTATTTATCATTTAAAATGGAACGCTGTTATTAGAGTCGGATATTTTTTCTTCCGGTTTATCATCGAAGGGAGTTGTTTCGAACTCCCCTTCATTTTTCTTGTGAAGTTTTTCGATCCGTTTTTCAGCCGCATCGAGTTCTTTAGCGCAAAAGTCGGCAAGTTTCACACCATTTTCGTAAAGGTCGATACATTTATCAAGAGGAATTTCCCCACTTTCCATTTTACTGACAACATCTTCGAGTTGGGTCAGTGATTGTTCGAACGATTGTTTTTTCTTAGCCATTTTATGTATTATTTGTTATTAATTAATTTAAAAATAAATTTTTAAATTATGGTATAGAATTTCTTTAACTTTTAACAATTAACTATTAACTATTAACTATTAACTTTTAACTATTATTTACATTCCAATCAATTGTGTAAATTTACCAAGTAACAACCCGATTTTATCGCTATCGATTATCCATCTTATAATATCATTGTAAATCACATAACCCATAAGAGCAAGAAGCAGAAAAACCCCTATTTTCTGATACCATATAACAAACTTCAATGGCAGCGGCTTCCTGTAAATTCCTTCCGCGGTAAGTAAAGCAAGATGACCGCCATCAAGCACCGGCAAAGGCAGAAGATTTAAAATGCCGAGATTAACAGTTATCAAAAGTACAAAGTTCAAAAGAACATCAAAACCCGATCGGGCAGCTGCACCGGTTATTCTTGCGATACCAACAGGTCCTGCAAGCGCGTTCAACCCGAGTTTTCTTTGTACGAGCATTTTTAAGATTTGAAATGTTTCTTCAACCTTTTCCATTGCGCGATCCGGTGATTCTTTAAGCGCATTTAAAGGATGATGCAAAATGCGCTGCCGAGCAGGAATGAACATGACACCTAACTGTCCAACATCAACGATATTAACATTTAAATTTGTTGTTATTTTCGATTTTGCAATTCTGCCCAGCGTTCTTTCAACGGTAAGTATTGCTTTTCCTTTAGATAAATTAGCAATATATTCAAATAATTGTTCTGCACTTATTTTTCTTCCGTTAACCAACAAAATTTCATCACCTGTTTTAGCTTGAAAATTTGTGGGTGTATCTTCTTCACAATAAATAATTCTGGTGCGGGGAATTATGGTAATATGTTCAATCTTTCCTGCGCGTTTAGTTGTCACAAACACATTTGTCGAAGTAAATGTATTACTTTGTGATGCATAACGGATTGGCGGAAAGCGTTTAATTCCAAGCATCAATTTTTGATTTGGATGCTTTAAGATTTCTTTGGTCAATTCGTTAATAGAAAGTTCGGACGTCTTAATTCCAAGAATACGATCAACTACATCGCCTATTTGAAGACTACTTTTATCCGCAGGTGAATTTGATGTTATTCCGCCGATTTGCGCGCGGTCCATTCTTGAGATGCCGATGCCCATAAAGCCTTTTTCTTCATCAAGAACGGGATTAATTTCAGCGATTATTTCTCTGCCGTTTCTATCGTAAGTGATAGAAGTTTTTGTCCCGATTCTATTTCTTGTTTGATAAATAACATCATTCCATGTATATATTTTATGTCCTGCAATTGCCAGGATTTTATCACCGGGAATCAACCCGCTGATCTGCGCAGGCGATCCGGGAATAATATTTCCGATAGTCGTTACATCAATATTAAGCGGTTCGTTAATACCTGTAAATAACAACAAACAAGCAACCGGCAGTGCAAACAGTAAATTCATCAACGGCCCTGCAACAATAATTGCCATGCGTTTAGGCACAGATTTTTTATCATAGCGGCGATATGCAGGAATATCTTTATATCGTTCGGAAAGTTCTTTGTCATATTCTTCAGGAACGTCAACTTGCCCTGCCATTCTGACATACCCTCCGAGCGGAATAGCGGAAATTCTATATTCTGTTTCCCCGATTTTAATCCAAAGTATTCTCGGGCCGAAGCCGAGAGAAAAGGTATCGACATAAACTCCGCACATTTTCGCGACAATGAAGTGTCCGAATTCATGAACGAAGACAATAATTCCAATTACGATAATAAACCAAAGTAAAGTCATAGTTAAGTTAATAGTTAATAGTTAATAGTTAGTAGCTTGCCCAGCCATAGGCGGGGTTAATAGTTATATATTATTTCCATGCTCGTTGAACCAAAATGTTCGGCATTGGATAATGTTTAATGTTTTGACAAAAAATAATTCCCCCGGTTTCCTGAACGGTTGCAGCAAGAATTGCATCATTAATATCAATTCCGTGAGAAGGATTCCACGCACGATAAAGTTTTCCGGCTTTGTCAATTACTTTTTCTGAAACCGGCGATGTTTTAAAATTAGATAAAAAGCTATGTGTACTGCTTTTTTCATTGTCACGCATAAAAAAAATGATTTCCGCGCGCTGCATTGCGCCGGTCCAAAATTCGTATTGATGATTTCGGTTTAACTTTGTCAGAAAATTCAAAGCTTTATTATTACCGCGTAAATGCCAGATAAGCACATCTGAATCTATGTATGCTCTCATAAACAATGACGAGTAAAAGATGAATTAAATGTTTTACGCACTTTTTTAATTGTAGCCGATGCAGATTCGTCGCGTTTCCAAACTCCGCAAGTTTCTTTAAAAGTATCGAAATCATTTTGGCCATTCACTTTTTCAGAGTACATACGAATGGCAGTTTCAACAACATTTTTTTTAGAAGTGTGTAATTTTTGTGCCAAATTATCTAACAAAAAAGTTACAGATTCATCTACACGGGTTGACATTATTTTATCCATAAAACGACCTTAATTAAATTAAAAGAGTTAATTATTACGTTTACATTATATCGTAAGAATTATCTTTTGTCAAGTTAAATCCGCTATTCCATTATTCTATTTCCCTTGCCCATCTGTCGGCGGAGATAATATCTTTTAACGTAGGTTTAGCTATATTATTACATTTTTCCATTTTTTTCTCAATATGAGATGAGATTTCAAGGAAATTGATTTCGCCATCAAGAAATTTCTGAACTGCAATTTCATTTGCGGCGTTCAGTACCGCCGGAACAATTCCGCCTTCTTTCAGTGCCGCATACGCCAATTTAAGACACGGAAATACATTGCAATCGGGATCGAAAAAAGTTAGCTTTCTTATTTTTGAGAGATCAAGCGGAGGCATTTTTAACGGCGCGCGTTCGGGAAAAGTAAACGCGTAAAGTATCGGCATTCTCATATCAGGATTTGACATTTGAGCGATTGCGGCACCGTCACAAAAATCAACTAAAGAATGAATAATTGACTGAGGATGAATTACAACATCTATTTGTTCCGCCGGAACATCAAAAAGCCATCGCGCTTCAATAACTTCAAGCCCTTTATTCATCAGAGTTGCCGAATCAATAGAGATTTTACTTCCCATATCCCACGTTGGATGAGCCAATGCCTGCATTGGAGTGACATTTTTTAATTCGTCATATTTTTTTCCGAAAAACGGCCCGCCCGAAGCAGTTAAGATTAACCTCTCCACACTTTTGTTTTTCAACGCTCCGGCAGCTTGCATACATTGAAAGATTGCACAATGTTCGCTGTCAACCGGTAATATTTCCGCATTATATTTTTTAGCTTCATCAAGAATTAATTGACCTGCGGCCACAAATACTTCTTTTGTAGCAATTGCAAGTCTTTTACCCGCGCGCAAAGTTTTCAGCGCCGGTTCCAATCCTGCGATTCCAACCACGGAAACGAGAACAATGTCCACGTCATCAATTTCGCAAAGGGAAGCAACACCTTCTTCACCTGCTCGAAATTCGACATTTGAACATATTTTTTCAAGCTGTAATGCAGCGTTTTCATCAGCAAGCGCTGCGAAGCGAGGCTTAAACTCATCAATTTGCAGTTTAAGCTTTTCAGCATTTGAACCGGCAGCAAGAGCGACGATTTCAAATCTGTTTTTATGCTCACGAATAACATCAAGCGCACTTAGTCCTATAGAACCCGTGCTGCCGATTATAGCGATTTTGGTTTTTTGGTTTATTCCAATCATTTTATTCAAGGACTTCAAAGACTACAAGGACAATAAAGACATTAAAAGAGTTTTACGCTTTCCCGCTTTCCAATTCCCCTCCTTCCAAGGAGGGGTGCGCTTTAGCG
>JAOZNZ010000774.1:0-1117 GCA_029933535.1 bacterium
ATCAAAACCATGCGGTCCGTTTTTAATTGTTATTAACTGGTTTTCTACTCCGAATTTTGTTAATTCTTTTGACATATCAACAGATTTCTCGTATGGAACATCTGTGTCTTTATCACCGTGAAGCATTAATATTGGCGGATAATTTTTAGAGATATTTTTAATTGGTTCAAATTGATCAAAAAACTTCGGATTTTTTTCCGGGTCAACTCCGCTTACACCTTTTGTCCATAAACCATTTTGTCTGTAATATAAATAAATGGCGCCGGTGCCCCGCCCTTTATAGCTACAAGCAGTTTCTTTATTTTTAAACCACCATTTTGGTTCCTCTTCAAGTTTTTTTGTTCTGTAAAAAGCATCCGGTTTAGTGTACCAATCTTTAGTAATATCTCCGTAACCATAATATGTAATTAATGCCTTAGGAGGTTTTTCTAAACAGAAACCACACATCATAGTTAAATATCCGCCGGCGCTATGACCGGCAACAATTATATTATCTGTATCGTATTGATATATATTTTTTCCTTCTGAATAAATCCACTTGAAACAATCTTGAATATCTTTAATAATTTCGGGCAATTTTGTTTCAGGCGCTAAGCGGTAGTCAACTGTTATAACCGTTGCTCCGAGTTCAAAAAAAAGCTTATTGGCAGGGTCGTCCGGTTTATACATAAAACGGGAGCCGTTTATTAACGCGCCGCCATGTAGAAGAACAATTACGGGAGAATTTATTGAACCTGTATCCGGAGGATAAACAGATAATTTAATTTCCAGTTTGTTTACTTTTTTATATGTATGATAATCAGGCGTCAATTTTTCTTTTAGAGAATTTTTAGTTATATTTCCGGCACAGCCTGTCAAAATTAATAATAAACAAACTGCGGGAAACAATCTTTTTTTATGATTCATTTTTTGTTTCATTTTTTTAACCACGAATTAACACGAAAAAGAGAAAATAACAAAAATCAAAATACAAAATTCAAATAAATAACAAAAATCAAATGAAGAAAATAATTCAATTCTTTCCGTATGTTCCGTGGTTTAAAATTATTTTGATTTCCTATATCCAAGCAAAACCATACCGAATACTGAATACAGAATACCGAATACTATTCCCGGT
>JAOZNZ010000774.1:1127-1950 GCA_029933535.1 bacterium
CCGAAACTCTCCGGGCACGCAAAATGATTTTTAATTTTTAAAGGCAAAATAATTTAGTGGCAAAATAATTTTAAAAAGGATATAAACCTGTAAAAATAATTATAATAAATTTTTTTATTAATTAATTTTAAATAGTTCTGCTGTTAATGGTGAGCGCGAGTCCAGCGTTACTTCGTTGCTGTTTAATTTGCTTTAATACTAAATTTTTTGTTACTGTAAAATAATTTCCTTCGATAATAAATCAAAAAGCTACTCGATAACCGATTAATAAATCCTCACGCTAAACCAGGCATTCGCCGGTCAAGAGCGTGGACTCCTACAAGACCAATTACCGATATTTCCGCAACCAAATTAACCCCATACCGATTACCGATAACAGATTACCGATTACCGATATTTCCGGGATGAGGTCGATTGTGTCGCTTGCGGTATCGCTAATCCCAGCTCCGCCATCGGAGAACCGTGCGTAAACAGTTTTTTCATCAAAAGGCGCGCCAAAAGTCCAGGTGTAATTAGTTTGATACGGTATCCAACTTACATCGGAGAAATCCGATAATTCGGAAATTTGCATATCAAAAGGTTTGGGATTTTCTGCGAATAAATCCAGCGCAACGACAAAATTTGTCGTTTGTACATCACCATTATTGATGATAACAGTTGCGTTAGTCGGTGTGGCGTTTGTCAAATTATTAACCGAAAGCCGAATGAGTTCAGGATAAACAACTGTATCGTTACCGTTCTGATAAGTTCTGTAGAGCAGGCCTATCGGGCTTCTGATAGACAAATCATCGTAAGCAGCATTTTCCGCATTTATAAAAATATC
>JAOZNZ010000775.1 GCA_029933535.1 bacterium
CGTTGGCCTCCGAAGCCAGAGGTTGAGGGTTCGAACCCCGCCGGGCGTACCATTTATTATTTAACGATTGAAACGATTGAAACGATTGAAACGATTGAAACGATTGAAACGATTGAAATGATTGAAATGATTGAAAATAACCTTACAACCTTGTAACCTTACAACCTTGTAACCTTACAACCTTGTAACCTTACAACCTTACAACCTTGTAACCTTACAACCTTACAACCTTACAACCTTACAACCTTACAACCTTACAACCTTACAACCTTGCAACCTTACAACCTTACAACCTTGAAACCTTGAAACCATATAAAGAGTTATGAAAACTTATTTACGATTTTTAAAAAACGCACTTAATTATAAAGGGCGCCTGCTAATTGGTATAATTGGTATTATCGGTGTGAATCTTTTTAATTTTGCTTCTATTGGCGCTGTTATTCCTCTTGTTGACAAAGTTATCAGCAAAAAAGATGTTAAATTACCACAGTCCGTTTATGACATATTGCCGATTTCTATTACAAATTATCTCGATATTTTTGTTGATAAAATAAATGCTATCCCTGCGAAAGATTTATTTATTAATCTTGCGATTTTTCTTTTTGTCGGTATTGTATTGAAAAGTTTTTTCGGCTATATTATGAAAGTGTCGATGGAATCTGTAGCACAAAATGTTATGCGTGATTTTACTACAAAAATGTATTCCCATATTCAGGAATTGCCGGTTGAATACTTTGATAAAATGAGAACAGGCGAGCTGATAAGCAGGCTTACAAATGATGTTAACCTTGTTCAGGCATCTTTATCTGCAAGATTCACTGATAACATAGCACAAATAACTCAAATACCGGGACTTATTTTTGCGTTGTTGATTATTAATTGGAGAATGGCACTTTTTGCGGGAATTTTTCTTCCATTAATTCTTGGCCCAATTGCTCTGATTGGTAAATATCTTCAGAAATTATCTAAGAAAACACAGGAGAAAATTGCTGATATTACTTCTATTCTTCAGGAAACTATTGCAGGGATTAGAATTGTTCGCGCGTTTAATATGGAGAAATATGAAACCGACAGATTTTATTATCAAACTACTAAATACTGCAAACTTAGAATTAAAGCTATCGTAAGATCAGCTCTTGTCAGCCCTCTTACAGAAATTGTAGGCGTTTCCTGCTTGATTATTGTTGCAAGCATGCTCCTTATGCCTGTTATTGAGGGGAAAGAAAATACCGGAAATGTGGTTGCTTTTGTTGCCGCGTTACTTATTATGATTAAACCTCTGCGGTGCATAGGGAAAATTAATAATATTGTAAGACGATCGATGGCGGCTATAATAAGAATTTATGCTCTGCTTGATACAGAACCAAGTATTAAAGAAGTTCCCGGAGCTGTAAATATGGAATCTGTTCGGGATGAAATAAAATTCAATAACGTTTATTTTCATTATGATGTTAACGAACCTCCTGTCATAAATAACTTGTCCTTAAGTGTTAAATCAGGTGAAATGGTCGCTATTGTAGGACCAAGTGGAGCAGGCAAAACAACCCTCGTTAACCTTCTTCCTCGTTTCTACGAAGTAACCGGTGGTGAAATAACTATTGATGGCGAAGATATCCGCGATATGACTTTTAAATCCCTTAGAGGACAAATAGGCATCGTTACTCAGGAAACTTTTCTCTTTAACGATTCCGTTAAAAATAATATCGCTTATGGTAGATCAGATATCCTTATGGAACAAATCGTTGAAGCGGCAAAAGCTGCCAACGCGCATGATTTTATCTCTGATATGCCGGAAGGTTATGATACTATTATAGGTGAAAGGGGAGTTAGACTTTCGGGTGGACAACGCCAACGTCTTGCCATTGCGCGAGCTATTCTTAAAAATCCTAACATTCTTATTTTTGATGAAGCCACTTCGGCTCTCGATACAGAAAGCGAAAAACTTGTTC
>JAOZNZ010000776.1:0-507 GCA_029933535.1 bacterium
TCTTTTCCAAACTGCCACTGTCTTTTTAGCGCTTTTGGTTTGTTAAGTTGAGCGATCAAATGTTCCGTTGGAGAGTCATATCCCAGCTTATGCCACCAGAAATAATCAGCTTTATCTAATTTATCTTCATCACTCCCAAGAATTATCAGTGAACCGCCACGTTTAACCCATTCTGCCAAAGCGATATTCATTTCCGGTTTAACAGGTTTAAAATCTTCGTAACTCAGAATAATCACTTTATATAAATCCGCGTAATTCTTATCCTGAACTCTTTCCATTACAAACGAACTGACAGGAATGCCCCGGCTGATTAACGGCATTAACATTCCGTATGCCCCCTGAAGTTTCGGTACTTTATTAAGATACATCGCTGAATCCGCAATCGCAACAGCTATACCTTTAGTAGACTTATTAATTTTAGAAGAAGAATTTAAAGGCAGCCATTCACCGCCTTTGGGAATATCCTGGAGAACCTGTGTAATTGCTAAAACTGTCGTACGAAAGTCA
>JAOZNZ010000776.1:517-1948 GCA_029933535.1 bacterium
CATAACCCGGCATAAAAATTCTATCCGGCCAGGGCATAACTTCGTAGGAATTAATTTCCGACATAAGCAGCATTGCGGCAACACTGTGTTTGTACCATTCAGCATATTTGCTCCAGGTATGATTAGGATTATCTTCCACCGGATCAACAAGAAGCCAAAGTTTTCTATCAGTTTCAATTGTTAATTGAACAAAATAATCATACAAAGCGTATGCAGAGCAAAAAAAGGATTTGTCTTCAGAATTATAGTTTACCATTGCCCAATTAATAGGACCGGTCCATATTTGACCAATGTAACCATCTATTCCTTTGGCTTCGACAGACATACCCAGCGGTGCAGTAAGTGACCCGGCAATATTACCAAAAATTGAATGGATTGGAATTACAAAAGCAACATTTTTATTTTTTGATTTGTTATACTGCTGAGTAATTTTTAATAACTCAAGTTCAAGCTGGAGATATTGTTTCGCTTTTAATTGCCCGGTCAAAAATCTGCCGATTTCGGAACTGTCTTGAGCTTGCCATGGAAATTTATAATACTCTACCCATAACTTTTTAAAACTCTTTGAGTAACCGGCAAACGCATGCGCAAGCGGTTCTTCAGGTATAATTGCCGCTGCACCCGCATCCAAAGATCGTTTTGTCATTTCCTGGAGATATTTTGTCCATCCTTTCGTTGTGACCATATATGGACGAGAACCGCAGAGAACCTTATTGGTTGCTGCACCAAGTTCTGTATCGTCCGGATGAGGAACGCCGTCCCATTTTCCTGCTGTATAGATATTTCCTGCATCTGAATCGGCGAAAAACATTCTTCCGACCAGAAAGTTTTTATTTTGCCATGATTTTATTGCAGAATTCAGAGAATTCGATCTTCCATGCCGATGCACAATAACTGCGTCAGCATATATAGCAACTTTAGGGTCGTAAAATATGTTAACCTGATACATTGTTTTTGCCTGCATAAAAGAAGTTGGCACCGTTTTTTCAATTGTTTTTGGTTTCATCTCTTGAGATATAGTTATTTTTGCCATTAACAAAATTCCAAGAGCTAAAAATAGTATGAATCTGTATTTATTTTTTAACATCATTTTTATTTCCATTTAATTTTTTAACCACTAATTAAATTATTTTTTTACCACCAATGAACACCAATTAACACGAATAATTAATTTTATCGTTTCATTTTAGTTTAGTTTTTTCCTATTTTTCCCATAACTCCCATAACTCCCATAACACCATAAGCTGGAAGCTTATGTTACTTTTACCGTCACGCCATCAGGAGAATTAGGGAATCGCAATAAGATAGTTTCTTTGTCAGTTTTAACTGTTACATCAACTTTCTCACCTTTCGAATTAACTGCTGTTATATAATTAGACTCTTTGCCTGCGAGAAATAATCTTGCCACAGCGGGATTTTCTTCAGGTCCTT
>JAOZNZ010000777.1 GCA_029933535.1 bacterium
AGTATTTAGTTTGAGAGTTATTCCACCGTCAAGTACGTTTTTCATTTTAACTTTTGCTTTAAAAACCAGCGGTTTTGAAGGATCAATATCATACTTTTTGTCGCCTTTTATAAAAACCTGAGTTGCTGTATCATAATCCCTGATAGGCACATTAGCCGTTCCGCGATTTTCTCCATCCTTATAACCTAACGTATAAGCCATCCTTATTGGTTCAGCATCATCAAAACTTTTAATTTCCTTTCCCCACGCTTTTGAAAGTGCTTTTATGTCGTTGTTGTATTTATTTTTCAACCATTGTTTGTATGCATCAATGTCAACTTTCTGATAGCGACCTCCTAAAACATACCACCATTCCGCTCCGGCGATATACCCGACTATTCTGTTATTGACATCTTTTTTCTTCATATATTCGATGATTTTTTTTATTACGATTTTCATTCTTTCCCTGAAATATTCCGAATAAAGAGCCGGTTCACGAAAATAAAATGTTGCTGCGTCTTTTTGTATCTCATCCCGCGCCTTTATTTCGTCTAAAAGCCATTTAGGGGTATGGCATGGATCAATTTCTATCATTGGAACGTAATAAAGATCGTACTTTTCGGCGTATTCAACCATCTCATCTATATCTTCAAAATTAAACTCGTCTTTCTTCGGCTCTACTTCTCCCCAGGCTGCAGGCCGGGTAGCGATAACGGAGTTTTCGGTATAAGGCATTAAATCCGCGCCATTTTTTAAAACGGGATAATGAGAAACAAAACCTATCCAGTCTTCTCGTCCCGACATTTTAAAGTCTGTTTGTTCAGCCGATAATCCTAAAACTGATATTTTGAATATAGAAAGGTCTTTATTTTCTTCACTTTTAAACTTAAGAAATAGTTTTCCGCTATCATCCACTGTTATTTCTGTTTGCGCTATATTGTCGATAAAATTCAAAGCTCTTTTGATGTAATTGCTGCCGTCATTTGAATATGACATTTCTATAGCGCCTTCAGCGTGTATACTTATTTTCAATAACTCGCCTGCATCAAAGTTAAATTTATATATTATCCCGTCGCCATCTCCATGCAGACAACGTGTACCTGCGCCTGTAATTTTGCTATTACCTTTTGAATGAAGAAAATAATTTTCTTCTTCAGAGTTTGGATAGAAACTAAAATAATTCGGGTCATTTGGTGATTTTTTGCCTTTTACTAACATACTGTAATCCTCCGTGAATGCTGAGGTTAACGCGAAAATTCTCGCTTTAGGTTGCTTCATGAACTTCACCCATTCGATTTTTTCGTCTTTAAGTGGCGGCTTTAAGAAAACTCTATAGAAAAATATTCCCGGCTTGTGAGAATCTCCTCCCGATGAATTATGCCTGCCGGAAAATAAAGTGAAAATTTTCTCACCGAATGCTGGAGGTCTTGCCCAGTCGGTAACATTGAGATAAATTTTATATTTTCGTTTTGTAGTTTTTATTTCCGCTTCAATGAAAGAATCACCATTTACGCTTGAAGCGAGAATGAAAAGTCTGTCAGCTTTCGCGTTTATTTTTATTTCTTTGTCATCAGGTATGTAAAAATTCTTATCACCGTCCGCTACGGAAGGTAATTTGAACACCACTTTTTCAATTCCGAAGGGCTTCTGTTTCCGCAAAAATTCTTCAGCGGGATAGCTGTATCCTCCTCCATCGAAATTTTCGTTTTTGGGATTCCCCGCGTAAGAGAATCCGTCGCTGTTGTAATATTTGCCTAAGTCAACCGGCTTCATATTTTTAGCATAAATCCCGTTTACGGAAATGAAAGCTATACAAATTAGCATCAAGAAATTAAATTTGTTTTTCATAGAATATTTTCCGTTTTTGTTTTATTAAAGTAGGGCAAGCTTCCAGCTTGCCGGCTAAGTAGTTGTCCCTTAAAAAGTGTTTTTAGTATTATATCCCAAAGGGATATTTCATCGTAGCC
>JAOZNZ010000778.1 GCA_029933535.1 bacterium
TTGGGAGTATTTGCATTATTATTTAACCAATCGCCGTAGCAGTGATATTCTTTTGGCGGCAGAAGGTTTTTTCCTGACAGTTTTGTAAGATAATTAATAAAACGAGTCATAGAATCATATTGCTTTTTCAAAACTTCTGTATCTCCATAAACTTCATATAAAACCCAAGGACAAATAATACCGGCTTCCGCCCAGGCAGGTCCGCTGCCCATTCCCATAATTATCGGAGCAGTTGAAGGATAATTCCCCGATTTAAATTGAGAAATTTCAAGTTCCACAAGCCATTTTTCAAAAAACTTTTGTACATCGGTTATCATAGCCGCGGTACGGATATAAGCCTGAGCATCACCCGTCCATCCGAGCCGTTCATCGCGTTGCGGGCAATCAGTAGGTATGTCAATAAAGTTCATCAACTGAGTATGATAAATATTACTGAATAATTTATTGAGCATTTTGTTTGAGCATGAGAATTTACCTACACGCGGAGTATCGCTGCTGATTAAATAAGCGGTAATATCTTTTAGGAGTGGTTTTTTGGAAACGCCTGAGATTTCAAGATATTGGAATCCGTGAAAAGTGAAATGCGGTTGATAAGTTTCAATTTCATCGCCTTTACAGTAATATATATCGGTTGCATCAGCGAACCGGAGATTTTCAGTATAAAGAGAACCATCTAAATCAAGCATTTCGGAATGCCGAAGAGAGATTTTCGATCCTTTTTTTTCATTAACTTTTATTGAAACAAAGCCGGCAATATTTTGATTGAAATTACAAATAAATGTGCCTTTCTTAATCTCGGTAATAGAAACAGGTTTGTATTTATGGATAATCTTAACCGGTTGAAGCGGTCGGGATTCAAGTTTAATTTCCGGCTGTTGATTGCGTGCAGGAGTTCCCCACTCCTGATGTTTTGTATCAGGCGAAGACCAATCCGGGATTTCTTGTTGTGCATCATAAATTTCTCCTTTAAGCAAATCAGCTTCAATTAGAGGCCCTTTAGTCACCTGCCACGATCTGTCAGAGCTGATTATTTCTTTTGTTCCATCTTCAAAAAAGATAACAAGCTGTGAAATAAATTTGGGAGTATTTCCGTAATATGATTTTTGATTATACCAGCAGAAATAACCTGCATACCATCCATCGGTAAGAATACATCCGATAGCATTATTCCCGTTTTTGATTTTTTTTGTTACATCATACGCATCATAATAAGCATATTTTTTGTAGTCGGTCCATCCCGGAGAAAGATAGTCATTTCCAACACGTTTGCCATTAAAGTAAGGTTCATAGATGCCGAGAGCAGAAACATAAAGTGTCGCGCGTTCAATAGGTTTTGAAACAGCAAATTGCTTACGATAATAAAATACAGGCATACTGTTGTTTTTGCTTAGTTTGTCCGGAAAGGCGTAATTACATAACCACTCAGCTTTCCAGTCGGTTTTTTTAAGCATACCCATTGCCCATGAAGCCATATCGCTCCAGTCACCGGATTTATTATTTTCATCCCACAGTCTAACTTTCCAAAAGTATTTTTTGAAAGATTGCAGGGATTTTCCTGAATAAACAATAGCAGTAGAATCATTGTACGCGATTTTTTCAGAGTCCCAGATATCGCCTTTATTTTTTGATAAAAGTTTTTCAGTTGAAGCAACAATGATTCTGTATGCCGATTGTGATTTTCCTCTGGAAGCGGGATTGTCTGCCATTCCAATCCATGAAAGTCTGGGTCGCTTACAATCGATAGCGAGAGGATTTTTAAGGTACTCACATTTTAGAATGTGTGCATTGATAGTATATTTTTTCAATTTAGTATTTTTTACGTTTTGGATTATCAAATTTTTATTTTTTAAATCTACAAGCCGGAACCAGGCATGACCACGCTTCGCGCGTTATTTCATAGCGCCGGTCAAGAGCTTGTGTTACTTTATATTAGAGTTTGCGTTTT